>NZ_JBEZNQ010000063.1:0-46248 GCF_040653315.1 Streptomyces sp. NPDC047981
GGCGACCGCGAGGCCACCGACGACGACGGCGTCGGGCGCGGCGCCGAGGTGGCCCGCGGCGACGACCGTCAGCGCGGCGGAGGCGACCGTCGCCATCAGGCCGTACATCCGCTCGTCGGGGTCCGCGTGGCTGCGCAGCTGGAGGACGAGGGTGAGCAGCACCCACACGCCGAGGGTGCCCATGATCGCGGCGGGCGCGTTCTCCCGGCCGGCGGCGAGCAGGACGACGTCGGCTGTCAGGCCGCCTGCGAAGGCGAGGGCGATGCCCTGCCGGGCCGGCCACATGCCGTTGAGCCGGAACCAGCCGGCCGCGGTGACGGCCTGGAGCAGCACGAGCGGGAGGAGCAGGCCGTACGGGCCGAGGGCGGCGCCGACGGCGAGCAGGGCGCCGAGACCGGCGGTGAGCGCGGCCGGCTGGATCCCGGGCGGGATGATCGGCGACCGGCCCTCGGCCCGCGCGCGCTGGGCGTCGGTGAGGCGGGTGTGGCCGGAGGTGGTGGGCGAGGACCAGTCGGGCCCGCCCGCGGAGGCGGTGCCCGGGGCGGCGGGAGCCTCAGCCGCCGCCGGTGCCGACGCCGGCGTCTCCTCGGGCAGCGGGTGAGCGGCGGCCTGCGGCGGCAGGTACGCGGTGTCGGCGGAGAACGGCTGCGGCGCGGGCGCGGGCTGCTGGACCACCGGCTGGTACTGCGTGTCCCAGGTCTGGCCCTCCCACGTCTGTGTGACGTGCGGGTCCTGGTGCCCGTACGGCTGCTGCTGCCCGTACGGCTGCCCGTTCCCGTGCTGCTGTCCGTACTGCTGCTGCTCGTACTCCCGCTGTCCGTGCTCCTGCTGCCCGTACGGCTGCTGCTCCCCGTACGACTGCTGGTTCCCGTAGTACGGGTCGTAGCCCGAGCCCGGGTCGTACGGCTGCTGCTGATCGCTGCTCATGCTGTGCGGTTCACCCTCCTGCGAACGGCGGGAGCACCTCGACCGTGCCGCCCTCGGCAAGGCGTACGGTCTCATGCGCGCGGGTCCCGACGGGGTCACCGTCGATGAGGAACGAACACCGCTGGAGTACGCGGACCAGCTCGCCCGGGTGCTTCGCACGGGCGGCGTCCAGTGCCTCGGCCAGGTTCTCGGCGGTGTACGGCTCCTCGGCGACACCGGCGGCGGCCTTGGCCGCGGCCCAGTAGCGGATGGTTCCCGCTGCCATAGCGGCGCTCCCTTCGTTCGTGTGCGCGCCGCTGTCCATGATGGGCTATCCGCGCGTGAGCCAGTCCCCCAGACGGCGCAGCAGCTCCTCGTCCGCCGCGTTCTCCGCGTGCCCCATGCCGGGCTCCAGCCACAGCTCGCACCCGGCGGCCGCCGCGAGCGTCCGCGGGTGGTCGACGGGGAAGTACGGGTCGCGGTCGCCGTGCACGATCAGCAGCGGGGTCGGCGCGATCAGCGGGGCCGCCTCGACCGGGGACAGCGGTACGGGGTCCCAGTCGCGGTGGTCGATGCGGGTCCGCAGCCCGTAGCGGCCGACGAGCCGGCCCACGGGACGGGTGATCACCCAGTGGACGCGGCGCATCGAGGGCGTGCCCCGGTAGTACCAGCGGGCGGGCGCGCTGACGGCGGCGACGGCGTCGGTGTGCCCGCCGGTGTCCCGCTCCAGGGCGGCGTGGCGCAGGACGATCGAGCCGCCCATGGAGAAGCCGACGGTCGCCACGCGCGCGTGGCCGAGGTCACGGGCCCAGCGGACCGCGGCCGCCAGATCGAGGACCTCCCGGTCGCCGACGGTGGAGCGGCCACCCGATCGGCCGTGTCCCCGGAAGGAGAAGGTGACGACGGCCGCGTGCTCGGCGAGGGCCCGGGCGGCGCGGCGGACGGCGGGGCGGTCGGCCGACCCGGTGAACCCGTGGGCGAGGACGACGGCCGTATCGGTGACACCGCGCGTACACGGTTCGTAAACGGCCTCGATACGGACACCGTCCCCGGTGAGCAAAGTGGCACGCTGGGATCGGGATGTGGTCGAGAAGACATCCACGATGTGAAATCGGCCCTCTGCCTCGGAACTCATGTGGGCTATTCTGCTTGCCAGAGGATCCGGGCGACGCAGCCCCCGGGTCCTTTTGCGTTTTCCGTCCGTTGTTACGGACGGATGAACAAAAGCTCTCAGGGCGCGAGAGCCAGCAGTGATGCAGCTGTGAGCAAGTGCCGCAGTAGTCCTCGCAGGGACCGAGGAGGAACCGACGTCATGGACGAGCGAACCGAGCACGACCGACCGACGACCCGACCGACAGCGCGGCCGACGGCGCAGGCAGGTGGGATGCGATGAGTTCTCTGCTGCTCCTCACCAACGCCCTCCAGCCGTCGACCGAGGTGCTTCCCGCCCTCGGCCTGCTGCTGCACAACGTGCGGGTGGCCCCCGCCGAGGGCCCCGCGCTGGTGGACACCCCCGGGGCGGACGTCATCCTGGTCGACGGCCGGCGTGACCTCCCGCAGGTCCGCAGCCTCTGCCAGCTGCTCCGCTCCACCGGGCCCGGCTGTCCGCTGATCCTCGTCGTCACGGAGGGCGGCCTCGCGGCCGTCACCGCCGACTGGGGCATCGACGACGTGCTGCTCGACACCGCGGGTCCCGCCGAGGTCGAGGCGCGGCTGCGCCTCGCGATGGGGCGGCAGCAGATCGTCGCCGACGATTCCCCGATGGAGATCCGCAACGGCGATCTCTCGGTGGACGAGGCGACGTACAGCGCCAAGCTCAAGGGCCGGGTCCTGGACCTGACCTTCAAGGAGTTCGAGCTCCTCAAGTACCTCGCGCAGCACCCGGGCCGGGTCTTCACCCGCGCCCAGCTCCTCCAGGAGGTCTGGGGGTACGACTACTTCGGTGGCACCCGTACGGTCGACGTCCATGTGCGGCGGCTTCGCGCCAAGCTCGGACCCGAGCACGAGTCGCTGATCGGCACCGTCCGTAACGTCGGATACCGCTTCGTCACGCCCGAGAAGGTGGAGCGGGCGGCCGAGGAGGCGCGGGCGAAGGAAGAGGCCCGGGTCAAGGCCACCGCGCGCGATGTCACCCCCTCGGGGGACAGGAACGTGGCAGAGGCCACAGCGCGACCTGCCGGTAGGTAGGTCACCCCGCGTAGACTGCCGCGCGTGGCCAAGGTGACGCGGGACGACGTGGCGCGACTGGCGGGTACTTCGACCGCCGTCGTGAGCTACGTCATCAACAACGGACCCCGGCCGGTCGCCCCGGCCACGCGCGAGCGTGTACTCGCCGCCATCAAGGAGCTGGGCTATCGCCCGGACCGGGTGGCGCAGGCCATGGCGTCCCGGCGCACGGATCTCATAGGCATGATCGTCCCGGACGCGCGCCAGCCGTTCTTCGGCGAGATGGCGCACGCGGTCGAACAGGCCGCCGCCGAGCGCGGCAAGATGGTCCTGGTCGGCAATTCGGACTACCGGGACGAGCGCGAGGTCCACTACCTCCGCGCCTTCCTCGGGATGCGGGTCTCCGGTCTGATCCTGGTCAGCCAGGGCATGAGCGAGCGGGCCGCGAGCGAGATCGAGGCCTGGGACGCGCGCGTGGTGCTGCTGCACGAGCGGCCCGAGGCGCTGGACGACGTGGCGGTCGTCACGGACGACATCGGCGGCGCGCAGCTCGCCACCCGCCACCTCCTGGAGCACGGGCACGAGTACGTGGCCTGTCTCGGTGGCGTGCCGAACACCCCGGCGGTCGGCGACCCGGTCGCGGACCACGAGGAGGGCTGGCGGCGCGCGATGCTGGAGTCCGGCCGCTCGATCGAGGGCCGGCTCTTCCAGGCCCCGTACAACCGCTACGACGCCTACCAGGTCGCGCTGAAGCTGCTGTCGGGTCCCGACCGGCCGCCGGCCATCTTCTGCTCCACGGACGACCAGGCCTTCGGTGTGCTGCGGGCGGCGCGGGAGCTGCGGATCGACGTGCCGACGGAGCTCGCGGTGGCGGGCTTCGACGACGTCAAGGAGGCGGCGCTGACGGATCCGCCGCTGACGACGATCTCCTCGGACCGACCGGCGATGGCCCGGGCGGCGGTGGATCTCGTCCTCGACGACGGGCTGCGCGTGGCGGGGTCGAAGCGCGAGCGGGTCAAGCTGTTCCCGTCGGCGCTCGTGGTCCGCCGCTCCTGCGGCTGCGACGGCGGCTGACGGGCGCCTCCCGCCCCCCACTCCCCCGGGCCTTTATATCGGGCATACAGGGTTCTGTCGGGCTTCTCAGGTCGTCCTCAGGGTGCTCTCATGTTCGGCTCCGAGAGTCATAGCCATGACGGACTTCCAGCAGCAGCCGCAGCAGCCGTACTACCCGCCGCGTCCTCCGTACGACCCCACGCAGCCGGTCACGACCGACCCGGGTACGACGATCTGGCCGTCCGGCGGTCACATGCCTCCCGTGCCGCCCGCGGCCCCGCCGTCCCACGCCGGCGCCCCGGCCCCGCGCCGGCGGGCCAAGCGAGGCGTGGGGCTCATCGCCGCCGTCGCCATCGCGGCGGCGGCGGTCGGCGGCGGCACGGCCACCCTCGTGCAGCAGCTGACCGCGGACTCCACCTCCACCGCGGGCGGCGTCAGCGGCACGAACGTCTCCGCGAGCAGCAAGGGCACGGTCGCCGGAGTCGCCGAGGCGGTCTCCCCCTCGATCGTGGAGATCTCCGCGAGCTCGACCTCGGGCAAGTCGACCGGCTCCGGCGTGATCATCACCGGCGACGGCGAGGTCGTCACCAACAACCATGTGATCTCGGGCGCCTCCGAGATCAGCGTGCGGCTGTCCGACGGGAAGACGTACCCGGCGAAGGTCGTCGGCACCGACCCGGACAAGGACCTGGCGCTGATCAAGCTGGAGGGAGCGTCCGGTCTGAAGGCGGCCACGCTCGGGAACTCCGACAACGTGAAGGTCGGCGACGAGGTGGTGGCGATCGGCTCCCCCGAGGGCCTGACCGGCACCGTCACCAGCGGCATCGTCTCCGCGCTCGACCGTGATGTCACCGTCGCCAAGGACGAGGGCCAGGACCAGCAGCAGCGCCCGCAGTACGACCCGCGGCAGGGCTGGCCCTTCGAGTTCGGCGGTCAGGAGTTCAACGGCGACACCGGTTCGTCGAAGACGACGTACAAGGCGATCCAGACGGACGCCTCGCTGAACCCGGGGAATTCCGGCGGCGCGCTGATCAATATGAACGGCGAGATCATCGGAATCAATTCGGCCATGTATGCGCCGAGTTCTTCGAACGGTTCTTCGGCCGGCAGCGTCGGGCTCGGATTCGCGATCCCCGTGAACACTCTCAAGGCCGACCTCGACAGCCTCCGCGACGGCGGTTCGAACTGAACGCGTGCGACGCTGACACCATGACTGGCCCGGAGAACGCAGGCGACCGCATCCTCATCGTCGACGACGAACCCGCCGTACGGGAGGCGCTGCGCCGCAGCCTCGCGTTCGAGGGGTACGGGACGCAGGAGGCCGTCGACGGAGTCGACGCGCTCGCCCGCATGGAGTCGTACGCCCCCGATCTCGTCGTGCTCGACGTGCAGATGCCCCGGATGGACGGGCTGACGGCGGCGCGGCGGATCCGGGCGTCCGGCTCGACCGTGCCGATCCTGATGCTGACCGCGCGGGACACGGTCGGCGACCGGGTGACGGGGCTCGACGCGGGCGCCGACGACTACCTGGTGAAGCCCTTCGAGCTGGACGAGCTGTTCGCCCGGATCCGGGCGCTGCTGCGGCGCAGCTCGTACGCGAGCACCGCCGGGGCCCCGGCCGACGGCGACGACAGCCTGCGCTTCGGGGACCTGCGGATGGACCTGGCGACCCGCGAGGTGACGCGGGCCGGGCGGACGGTGGAGCTGACGCGGACGGAGTTCACGCTCCTGGAGATGTTCCTGGCGCACCCGCGCCAGGTGCTGACCCGCGAGCAGATCCTGAAGGCGGTCTGGGGCTTCGACTTCGAGCCGTCCTCGAACTCGCTCGACGTGTACGTGATGTATCTGCGGCGGAAGACGGAAGCGGGCGGCGAACCGCGCCTCGTGCACACCGTGCGCGGCGTGGGCTACGTGCTGCGCGGTGGGGGTCCTGAGTGAGTGGTCCTGTGTCGTGGTTCCGGTCGCGGCCCCTGCGGTCCCGGCTCGCGCTGCTGACGGCGACGGCGGTCGCGGTGGCCGTGGCGGCGGTGTCGCTGGCGTGCTGGTTCGTGACGCGGGCGCAGCTGGAGGCCGAGCTGGACTCCTCGCTGCGCAGCATCAAGGTGGACGAGCGTTCGGTGACCGCGCTGTCGCTTGCCTGCGCGCGCGGTGACGACTCGCCGGTCCAGCTGACCGGCTCCTACACGGCCACGGTCCAGATCGTGCTGAGCAACGGCAAGGCGTGCACCTACGGTCCCTCGCCGATTCCGGTGCAGGCGGGCGACCTGGCGGTGGCGCGCGGACAGTTGCCGGACTCGCTGCACACCGCGAACGCCGAGGACGGCACCGAGATGCGGGTCTACACCTACCGGCAGCCCGCCTTCCAGGACGTGGTCGGCGTCTCGGTCGCCCGCCCGCTGTCCGAGATCGACAACTCGATGGCCACGCTGCGCTGGGTGCTGCTGCTGGTCTCCGGGATCGGTGTCGTGGGCGCGGGGGCGGCCGGACTGTGGGTGGCGCGGACCGGGCTCGAACCGGTGAACCGGCTCACCGACGCGGTCGAGCACGTGGCCGCGACGGAGGACCTCACGGTCCGTATCCCGGCCGAGGGCGAGGACGAGATCGCCCGTCTTTCGCGCTCCTTCAACGCGATGACGGCCGCGCTCGCGGTCTCCCGTGACCGGCAGGCGCAGCTGATCGCGGACGCGGGCCATGAGCTGCGGACGCCGCTGACCTCGCTCCGTACCAACGTCGAACTGCTCGCCCGCAGCGAGGAGACCGGCCGCGCCCTGCCGACGGAGGACCGGCGGGCGCTGATGGCGTCGGTGAAGGCGCAGATGACGGAGCTGGCGGCCCTCATCGGCGACCTCCAGGAGCTGGCCCGCCCGGACGCGGCACAGCCGGGACCGCTGGAGGTCGTACCGCTGCACACGATCCTGCGCTCGGCCCTGGACCGGGCGCGGCTGCGCGGACCCGAGCTGACGTTCGTCACCGAGCTGGCGCCCTGGTACGTCCGTGCGGAGCCGGCCGCTCTCGAGCGCGCGCTGGTGAACGTCCTGGACAACGCGGTGAAGTTCTCGCCGCCCCGGGCGACGGTCGAGGTGCGGCTGATGCGCGGCGAGCTGACGGTCCGCGACCACGGTCCGGGGATCGCGCCCGAGGAACTCCCGCATGTCTTCGACCGTTTCTGGCGCTCTCCGTCGGCCCGCAGCCTGCCCGGCTCGGGGCTCGGCCTGTCGATCGTGGCCCGTACGGTGCAGCAGGCCGGCGGCACGGTGGAGCTGACGGCGGCGGAGGGCGGCGGCACGGCGGCGGTCCTGCGGCTGCCGGGGGCGCCGACGCCCCCGCCGTCAGTTGTGGCGGATGAGGGACTCGATCAGGCCTGAGCGGGTGTTGGGGTAGTCCATGGGGACGATCCCGAGACCCTTCCAGCCGTTCGCCGTGCCGTCGAGGAAGCCGTGGACGCGCGGGTTGAGGTTGTCGGAGTTCCAGCGCGGCGGCAGCGAGGCCGAGGTGGAGACGAAGTTGATGTAGAGCTTGCCCGGCTGCTCGACGGCCTTGCGGAAGTGGGCCTCGATCTTCGGGTACTTGGCGTTCGGCAGGGCGTTCCAGTCGTCCTGGATCGCGATGGCCCCGCCGTCCCACCACTTCAGGCCGGGAAGTCCGCCGTTGTCGGCGATGAGCACGACCTTGCCGCGGGCCTCGCCGAGGGTGGGCACGGTGTCGCCGATGCGGAAGAGGGAGCGCCAGCCGCGGTTGTCGAGGTAGTCGGTGAAGATCGCGCCGAAGGTGGCGTCGGAGTCGGAGGAGTACTCCTGCTTGACCCGCATGAGGACGGTCTCGGAGGGGCGGGCGGCGAGGAAGTCGCGGCAGGCGATGAGGACGTCGCCGAACATCATGTTCTGGTAGGCGGCGCCGTGGTGGATGGCGAAGGAGCCGCCGGTGACCCGGCAGCGGATGTCGAGGAAGCGGATTCCGGCGGCGAGCTGCTGGGCGATCGTGGTGTTCTGGCACTCGGCCCAGGGGCCGCCGAAGCGGGCGCCTGAGTCGTGGGTGCCGGGGATGGTGAGCTTCTGGAGCGGGGTGGGGTCGCCGTGGCCGGCCATCCAGTCCTGGGTGCTGAGCGCCCGCGCGGGCGGGGCTCCCACCAGGAGGACGGCACCGGCTGCTGCGGCTCCCGCGAGAAAGCGTCGTCGGTCCATGCGCGGAGTATGACGCGTACGCGTCAATCCACGCCAGGGGTGCGGAGGACGCGAAAGGGGCGGCGGACCGTAGAAACGATCCACCGCCCCTGGGCGTCGCGACGTTACTTCACGACAGTGATCCGGCCCGTCGCCGGCGGGGCCAGCGGGGCGCTCGCCGAGGAGTGGGCACCGAGGTAGGCGGTGAACAGGTCCAGGTCGGAGGCGCCGACCAGCTTGTTCTTGTGCTCCTTCAGGACGGCGAAGCCGTCACCGCCACCGGCCAGGAACTCGTTCATCGCGACCCGGTAGGTCTTCGACGGGTCGATCGCCTCGCCGTTCAGCTTCACCGAGGACACCACGATCCGGTCGGCGCCGGTCTTCGTCAGGTCCAGGGTGTACGTGAAGCCCTTCGACACCTGCAGGATCTTCGGGGCGGCCTGGTTCGGGCCGCTGACCTGCTGCTGGAGCGCGGTGATGAGCTGGGCACCGGTCAGGTCGACCGCGGTCATCATGTTGGTGAACGGCTGGACGGTGTACGCCTCGCCGTAGGTCACCACGCCGTCGCCCTCACCGGCCGACGCCTTGTGGACCAGCGGCGCGCGCACGCCGCCCGGGTTCATCAGCGCCAGCTGCGCGCCGCCCTTGTCGGCCGGGGCCAGGCCCTCGAGCTGCGCGTCGGCGATCAGGTTGCCGAGCGGCTTCTCGGGCGCGTCGAAGGGGTTGTCGATGTCACCGGAGATGTAGCCGACGGGACGGCTCGCGATCGGCGCGGCCAGCGTCTTCCAGCGCTCGATCAGCGAGGTCATGTCCGCGGCCTTGGCGACGTCACGGGTGACGACGTGGTTCGCGGAGGAGACGGCCGTGCGGACGATGTCCTTCGTACGACGGTCGTAGGTGAGCGTCGTGTCCGTGTACAGCTTGCCGAAGGAGGCGGCCGAGGTGACCGTGCGCGGCTTGCCGGACGGGTCCGGGATGGTGCACGCGTACGCCTGGTGCGTGTGGCCGGTCACCATGGCGTCGACCTGCGGGCTGACGTTCTTCGCGATGTCGACGATCGGGCCCGAGATGCCGTCACCGGGGCCGGGGCTGTCGCAGTCGTAGTTGTACGAGCCCGAGGCCGGCACGCCGCCCTCGTGCAGCAGCGCGACGATGGACTTGACGCCCTTGCGCTCCAGGACCTTGGTGTACTTGTTGATCGCCTCGATCTCGTCGCCGAACTTCAGGCCCTTGATGCCCTCGGCGGAGACGATGTCGGCGGTGCCCTCCAGGGTGACGCCGATGAAGCCGACCTTGACCCCGTTGCGCTCCCAGATGAAGTACGGGTCCAGGATCGGGCGGCCGGTCTTCTCGTCGGTCACGTTGGCGGCGAGGTACGGGAAGTTCGCCCCCTTGAAGCGCTTGCCCTCCTCGAAACAGCCGGCGGTCGGGTGGCAGCCGCCGTTCTGCATCCGGGCCAGCTCGCGCGCGCCCTCGTCGAACTCGTGGTTGCCGACCGAGCTGACGTCGAGCTTCAGCTTGTTCAGCGCCTCGATGGTCGGCTCGTCGTGGAAGAGCCCGGAGACCAGCGGAGAGGCGCCGATCATGTCGCCGGCGGCGGCGGTCACCGAGTACGGGTTGCCCTTGCGGGCCTCGCGCAGGTGCGTGGCCAGGTACTCGACGCCACCGACACCGTCGATGGTCTTCGTCGTCCCGTCGGGCTGGATCTGAGTGACCCGGCCCGCCGAGCCCGTCGGCGGCTCCAGGTTCCCGTGCAGGTCGTTGAAGGAGAGCAGCTGGACGTCGACATAGCGCCCGTAGCCGTATCCGTTGCCCTGCCCACGGCCGTCGCTCTTCGTCCCCGAAGCGCCCGCGGGCAGCGCGGCCACGAGCGCGCCGACGGTGGCGAGCCCCGCGCCGACGGCGAGTATCCGCCCCGCCGTCCTCTTCTTCTTCGCTGTCGCTGCCATCGCTCCCCTTGTCCCCGCGCCCCGTCGTGCGGCGCCACTCGACTGCTCATTCGACTGCTGATCGTGCCAGCGCAGCCTAGAGTCAACGCGCGTAGCGCAACAGGGGGTACCGGGTTACAACTAGGTTGAAACAACGGCCCGCCCCCGGCTCCCTTCCTTCAACAGGGGTTGCCACGCCCTTGGCCAAGCGGCCGACTCCCCCGCCTTGTCAGTGGCTCCCACTAGCGTGGACACATCGCTTGGAAGGGGCGCTTCAGTGCTTTCCGGTCGCAAGTACCGACTTGAGCTGACAACTGAACAGGCCGGACAGTGCCAGGAGTTCGCCGATATCTGCCGTTCCGTGTGGAACACCGGACTAGAACAGCGCCGCGAGTATCGACGGCGCGGGGCGTGGATGGATTACGTGCCGCAGGCCGCGGAATTGGCCGCTGCCAAGCACGACCATCCGTGGCTCAAGGCGGCGCCGTCGCACGCGCTCCAGCAGACCCTCCGTGACCTGGACCGGGCGTGCCGGGAGCACGGCACCTTCCGTGTGCGATGGAGGTCCAAGGCGCGCTGGGCACCTTCCTTCCGATTCCCAGCCGGGACCCTGATCGCGGTGGAACGCATGGGGCGCAAGTGGGGGCGGGTGAAGCTGCCGAAGCTCGGATGGGTCCGTTTCCGCTGGTCCCGCCCTCTTGGCGGCGAGATTCGCTCCGCGACCGTCAGCCGGAAGGCCGGGCGCTGGTTCGTGTCGTTCCTCGTGGAGGACGGCGCCGTCACGCCGGAGCGGCACGCGGCACCAGGCACGGTGGTCGGGATCGACCGGGGCGTGCGGACAGCCGCCGTCACCTCGGACGGGGACTTCTACGACCGACCGTTCATCACCGCAGGCGAGGCGACGCGGTACCGACGGTTGCAGCAGCGTCATTCCCGGTCGGCCCCGGGGAGCGCCAACAGGGCCAAGATCGTCACGGCGATGAACGCGATCATGACCCGGGTCGCCGACCGGCGCGGAGATTTCTGCGCCCGGACAGCCGCCCGGATCGTCAAGAGAAACGCGCTCGTGGTGCTGGAAGACCTCCGGATCCGCGGTATGACCGCCTCCGCCGCCGGGACCCCGACCGAGCCCGGTCGCCGGGTCGCGCAGAAACGGGGTCTGAACCGGGCGATTCTCGACAAGGGCTGGCACCGGCTCGAACTCGCCCTCACCGGCGCCGCCCGGTACACGGGCACGACCGTGGTGAAGGTGGACCCCGCGTACACGTCGCAGCGCTGTTCCGCCTGCGGGTTCATGTCGGAAGGCAACCGCGAGAGCCAAGCGGTGTTCCGGTGCAAGAACCCAGGTTGCGGACACCTGGAGCACGCCGACGTGAACGCGGCCAAGAACCTCCGTAACGCGGCAGGACATGTCGTGTCAGCCTGTGGAGACCTCGGCATCGGCCGGTCCGCGAAGCAGGAACCCGTAAGCCGGGCGACCGGCCGAAAACCCCATGGGGAATCCTCGTCCTTCGAGGCGAGGAGGAAGTCAATCCGTAGGCTCGCATCATGACTCCTGACGCGGCACCGGCCCTCGAACCCGGCCGGCAGATCCACACTCTCGACGAGCTCTCGGCCGAGCAGGTGAGCGACGTCCTCGACCTGCTGGAGGCGGCCGACCGTGCGGACGGCGTGCATGCCGTGTCCGAGCAGGGGCGGCTCTATCTCCGGCACGGGCGGCGCGAGGGTGTACGGCACTTCCTGCTCACCGTCGGCTCGAACCTCTACGGCTACGCCCAACTGGAGGACACCGACCCCGTGGAGGCCCCGGCCGCCGAGCTCGTCGTCCACCCGTCGCACCGGGGCCGCGGGCACGGGCGGGCGCTCGGCAGCGCGCTGCTCGCCACCTCGGGCAAGCGGCTGCGGGTGTGGGCGCACGGCGGGAAGTCGGCGGCCCGGCACCTGGCGCAGGTCCTCGGCCTGACCCTGTTCCGCGAACTGCGCCAGCTGCGCCGCCCCTTGGTCCCGCTCGACATCCCCGAGCCGGTGCTGCCCGAGGGCGTCACGGTCCGCACCTTCGTGCCCGGTCAGGACGACGCGGCCTGGCTGGCCGTGAACGCGGCGGCCTTCGCCCACCACCCGGAGCAGGGCTCGCTCACCCAGCGGGACCTGGACGACCGGACGGCGGAGCCGTGGTTCGACCCGAAGGGCTTCTTCCTGGCGGAGAAGGAGGGCCGGCTGATCGGCTTCCACTGGACGAAGACCCACGCCGAGGAGCAGCTCGGCGAGGTGTACGTGGTCGGGATCCTGCCCGACGCCCAGGGCAGCGGCCTCGGCAAGGCGCTGACCGCGATCGGCCTGCGGCACCTCGCGGCGCAGGCGCTGCCGACGGCGATGCTGTACGTGGACGCCGACAACACGGCGGCCGTGACGGTCTACGAGCGGCTCGGCTTCGTGACGCACGAGGTGGACCTGATGTACCGGACCGAGTCGTGACGTACCGCACGGAGCCCTGAACCAGCTTTCGGAAGGGGGCGGTTGACACCGCCCCCTTCCTTCCACCACCCTTTCACTACTTGATTAGTGAAAGGGTGGTGGAAGGAACGTGCTCGAGTACCGGATCGACCGGCGCAGCGGGGTCGCCACCTATCTCCAGATCGTCCAGCAGACCGAACAGGCCCTGCGCATGGGCCTTTTGGAGCCGGGCGACCAGCTGCCCACCGCGCGCGAGGTCGTCGAGGCGACGGCCATCAACCCGAACACGGTCCTCAAGGCCTACCGCGAACTGGAGCGCGCCGGCCTCGTCGAGGCGCGCAGGGGCCTGGGCACCTTCGTCCGGGCCACGCTCGGGGCCGCCCCCGCCGAGTCGCCGCTGCGCGGCGAACTCGCCGACTGGGCGCGCCGGGCCCGCACCGAGGGCCTGGAGCGCGAGGACGTGTCCGCGCTCTTCACTTCCGTACTGAAGGAATTCTTCGAGGGGGACGCATGACCAGTGGTACGGCCCTGAGCACCGAGGGCCTCGGCAAGCGGTACGGCGGAGGAGGCGGCGGCCGCTGGGCGCTGAAGGACTGCTCCTTCGCCCTCCCCGCCGGCCGGATCTGCGCGCTCGTCGGCCCCAACGGCGCCGGCAAGTCCACGCTCCTGGCGCTCGCGGCGGGCCTGCTCAGGCCCACCGAGGGCACCGTCCGGGCCCCCGACCGCGAGCGGCTCGCGTACGTCGCCCAGGACAAGCCGCTCTACCCGCAGCTCACGATCGCCGAGACGCTGCGGATGGGCCGGGAGCTCAACCCGGACCGCTGGGACGCGTCGATCGCGGACCGCGTCGTCGCCGCGGGCCCGCTGGACCCGGGCGCCAAGATCCGCTCCCTCTCCGGCGGACAGCGCACCCGGGTGGCCCTCGCGCTCGCCCTCGGCAAGCGCCCGGAACTCCTGCTCCTGGACGAGCCGATGGCCGATCTCGACCCGCTGGCCCGCCATGAGCTCATGGGCGTCCTGATGGCCGACGCGGCCGAGCGCGGCACGACCGTCGTCATGTCCTCGCACGTCCTCACCGAACTGGAGGGCGCCTGCGACCACCTGCTGTTCGTGGCCGAGGGCCGCGTCCGGCTCGCCGGCGCGATCGACGACCTCCTCGGCGCCCATGTGCTGCTGCGCGGCCCGGTCGCCGACCTGGCCCCGCACACGGTGATCGACTCCCGCACGACGGGCCGTCAGCTCACCGCCCTGGTCCGCCGCGAGGGCCGCGTCGAGGGCCCGTGGGAGACCACCCGGCCCACCCTGGAGGACCTCCTCCTCGCCCACCTCCGCGCGTCGAAGACCACCGGGACGACCGCCGGATCGACCGCCGGGACGACCACCGAAGGAGCCTCCGCATGAGCACGCTGATGAGCGGCCTCACGCCGAAGGGCCCGTACTGGGCCACGGTCCGACAGCACCGCAGGACGCTGAGGTTCGCGGGCATCGCCGTGGTGCTGGGGCTCGCCTCCATGGCCTGGGTCCGTTTCTGGGACTCCCGTTCGGTCGGCCTCGACGACCCCGGCCACGGGCCGCTGCGGGCCGCCATGGACCTGGCCGCCACCACGCTCCACTTCCTCCCCCTCCTCGTCGCCGTGTTCGTCGCGGGCCCGCTGATCGCCCGCGAGCTGGAGTCGGGGACGTACAAGCTCGCCCTGACCCAGTCCGTCACACCGACCCGCTGGCTGGCGTCGAAGCTGCTGGTCGCGGGTGTCGTCACGGTCGTGGGCACGCTCGTGCTGGTCGGCGCGTTCCGGCTCGGCTGGGGCGGCGTCGCCGGATCCTTCCGTTTCCAGTGGTACGACCAGGGCGTCTTCGACGCCTCGGGCCCCGTCCTCGTCGCCCACGTCCTGCTCGCCCTGGGGATCGGCGCCGTGCTCGGCCAGCTGATCCGCCGTACCGTCGTCGCCATGGCCGCCTCCGGGGTCGTCACCGGCGCCGTCCTGCTGGCCCTGAACGGTCTCCGCTGGGAGTGGCTGCCCGTCCGGACCGCCACCGCGGACTTCACCGCGGGCGACGGGATCGTGGCCCTCATCCCCGAGAGCGCCGCCCCCGGCGACTCCGGGCTGCTCACCGCCACCGGCGAGCGCCTGGAGGGCTGGTACTGCTCCGAGCCCGTCAACCCGGCCCTGTGCCGCAGCGACGTCAGCGTGACCAGCCACTTCGCGGACTACCACCCGGTCTCGCAGTACTGGCCTCTCCAGCTCATCGAGACGGGCGTCTGCCTCGCCCTCGCCGCGCTCGCGCTCTTCGCCGCCTTCCGGATCCTGCGCCGCCGGCACGGCTAGCGGGCCCGCCCGGCACGGCTAGCGCCCGCCCGGCACGGGTCGCCGCCCCGCCCGGCACGCTCGTCCGGCGCACCCGGCACGCTCGGCCGGCGCACCCGGCCACCGCGCCCGGCATGTACGGGAGCGGCCCGAACCCGTACCGTACGAATCAGGCCACGGAAAATCGGCCGGTGGGGCCCTTCAGGGGCCCCACCCCCGATTCCCGCACGACATGTCCTCGTTACCGGCCATTCAGACGCGCTTGCGACGCTCACGCAATGAAGCCCGCCGTGCCTCCTCCCGCCCAGGCGCTCCCGAAGGGGAGACTGCCCGCGCCCACGGCCCGCTCCGACGCGCCCGACCAGCCCTTCGCGCGGAAGAATGGGGCCATGAGCAAGCAGCCCGCCGAGGTCCCGGTCCAGCCGTCCGCCACCCCTTCCGCCCCGACGTCCGCGACAGCCTCCGCGACGCCGGCCGGGAAGAACGCCAAGGCGTCCGCCAGGACGTCCGGGAAGAAGCCCGCGACCGGCGAGAAGAAGGGCGAGGCGCCCGCGCAGCCCACCGTCGGCTCCATAGCCGCTCACCGCCCGCACACGGTCGGCTCGCCCGGCCAGGGCGCCGACCTCGACCCGGACCTGGACGCCGACCTCGACGGCTACGAGGACGACTCCTCCGGCGAGCTGCCCCAGGGTCGCTTCCTCGACCGGGAGCGCAGCTGGCTCGCGTTCAACGAGCGGGTGCTCGAACTCGCCGAGGATCCCAGCACACCCCTCCTCGAACGGGCTAACTTCCTCGCCATTTTCGCGTCGAACCTCGACGAGTTCTTCATGGTCCGGGTGGCCGGTCTCAAGCGCCGTATCGCCACCGGCGTCGCCAACCGCTCCGCCTCAGGTCTGCAGCCCCGCGAGGTCCTGGAGCTGATCTGGACCCGTTCGCGCGAGCTCATGGCCCGGCACGCCGCCTGCTACCAGCAGGACATCGCCCCCGCCCTGGCCGACGAGGGCATCCACCTGATCCGCTGGCCCGAGCTGACGGAGAAGGAGCAGGCGCGCCTCTTCACCCTCTTCCGCCAGCAGATCTTCCCGGTCCTCACCCCGCTGGCCGTCGACCCCGCGCACCCCTTCCCGTACATCTCCGGCCTCTCCCTCAACCTGGCCGTCGTCGTACGCAACCCGGTCAGCGGCCACCGCCACTTCGCCCGCGTCAAGGTCCCGCCGCTGCTCTCCCGCTTCCTGGAGGCCTCCCCCGAGCGGTACGTCCCGCTGGAGGACGTCATCGCGGCGCACCTGGAGGAGCTCTTCCCCGGCATGGAGGTGCTCGCGCACCACATGTTCCGGGTGACCAGGAACGAGGACCTGGAGGTCGAGGAGGACGACGCGGAGAACCTGCTCCAGGCCCTGGAGAAGGAGCTGCTGCGCCGCCGCTTCGGCCCGCCGGTCCGCCTGGAGGTCGAGGAGTCCATCGACCCGTACGTCCTCGACCTGCTGGTCCGCGAGCTGAAGATCTCCGACGCCGAGGTCTACCCGCTGCCCGGCCCGCTCGACCTGACCGGCCTCTTCGGGATCGCCGCCCTGGACCGGCCGGAGCTGAAGTACCCGAAGTTCGTGGCCGGCACCCACCGCGACCTGGCCGAGGTCGAGTCGGCGTCCGCGCCCGACATCTTCATGGCGCTGCGCGAGCGGGACGTGCTGCTGCACCACCCGTACGACTCCTTCTCCACGTCCGTCCAGGCCTTCCTGGAGCAGGCGGCGGCCGACCCGGACGTCCTCGCGATCAAGCAGACGCTCTACCGGACCTCCGGCAAGTCGCCGATAGTCGACGCGCTGATCGACGCCGCCGAGAGCGGCAAGCAGGTCCTCGTCCTCGTCGAGATCAAGGCCCGCTTCGACGAGCAGGCCAACATCAAGTGGGCGCGGAAGCTGGAGGAGGCCGGCTGCCACGTCGTCTACGGCCTCGTCGGGCTGAAGACGCACTGCAAGCTGTCGCTCGTGGTCCGCCAGGAGGGCGACGTGCTGCGCCGCTACTCGCACGTCGGCACCGGCAACTACCACCCGAAGACGGCCCGGCTCTACGAGGACCTCGGTCTGCTCACCGCCGACCCGCAGGTCGGCGCCGACCTCTCCGACCTGTTCAACCGGCTCTCCGGCTACTCCCGCCGCGAGACCTACCGCCGGCTGCTCACCGCGCCGAAGTCGCTGCGCGACGGTCTGGTCTCCCGGATCCACAAGGAGATCGCCCACCACCGCGCGGGCCGCCCCGCGTACGTCCGGATCAAGGTCAACTCGATGGTCGACGAGGCCATCATCGACGCCTGCTACCGGGCCTCGCAGGCGGGCGTGCCGGTCGACATCTGGGTCCGCGGCATCTGCGCGCTCCGCCCGGGCGTCGCCGGTCTCTCCGAGAACATCCGGGTCCGCTCGGTCCTCGGCCGCTTCCTGGAGCACTCCCGGATCTTCGCCTTCGGCAACGGCGGCGAGCCCGAGGTCTGGCTCGGCAGCGCCGACATGATGCACCGCAACCTCGACCGGCGCATCGAGG
Organism: Streptomyces sp. NPDC047981; assembly: GCF_040653315.1. Classification (NCBI taxonomy): domain Bacteria; kingdom Bacillati; phylum Actinomycetota; class Actinomycetes; order Kitasatosporales; family Streptomycetaceae; genus Streptomyces; species Streptomyces sp. NPDC047981. The sequence continues at coordinate 17,512 of NZ_JBEZNQ010000063.1, forward strand.
CCCTGGTCCGGGTCGCCGACCCGGCCCACCGGGCGGCCCTGACCCGGCTCCTGGAGACCGGGATGTCCGACACCACCTCCTCCTGGCACCTCGGCCCGGACGGGAACTGGACGCGGCACGCGACCGACCCCGACGGCCAGCCTCTGCGGCACGTCCAGGAGATGCTCATCGACGCGCGGAGGCGCCGGCGTGCACAACCCTGACCACCTCGCGGCCACCGCGGACACCACCAGGGACGCCACAAGCGTCACAGGCGTCACCGCGGGCGTCTCGGCGGGAGAGGTCCTCTCCCCCTACCTCCAGGCGCGGGCCGGGGACTTCCTGCGCGCCCTGCGCCTGCACACCGAGGCCGGGGCGGACACGACCGGCGCGGAGGAGGCCGCCCGCGCGCTGCGGGCGGCCGCCCGGCGCATCGGCGGCACGCTGCACACCTTCCGGCCGCTCCTCGACGCCCCCTGGGCCGACCAGCTCCGTACGGAGCTGGCCTGGCTCTCCGGGACGCTCGCCCTCGAACACGCCTGCACCGCCCGGCTCGTCCGGCTGGTGGACGCGCTGTCCCGCCTGTCGAGCGCCGGCCAGGGTTCCGGAGGGCCCGTACCGGCCGCGCGCGGCGCCGAGAGCTCCGGCCTGACGGTCGGCGCCGCCCGGGCCGGCGCCCTCCTGGAGCGCCAGCTCACCCTGGCCCGTACGCGCGCCCACTCCGCCGCGCTCCAGGCGCTCGGCTCCTCCCGCTTCCACGCGGTCGCGGACGCCGTCGCCCTGCTGGCCTCCGAGGTACCACTGGGCCCCGCGGGGGCGGCCCGGGCGGTCGACGTCCTCGACGCGCCGGCCGCGGTGGTCGAGCGCCGCCTCCTCGACGCGGTCGGCGGCCTGCCGCTGGCCCGCGCGGCCCACCCGTACAACGCCGACGCGCTCGCCCTCGCGGCCGGCGAGACCCAGGACGCGCCCTGGCACCAGGCCCGCCTGCTGCTCCGCCTGCACCGGTACGCCTGCGAGGTCCTGCAGGGCGACGCCCCGCCCGACCCGGTCCTCGACGAGGCCGGCCGGGCCCTGAACCGGCACCGCGACGCCTCCGAGGCGGCCGCGGCGGCGGCCGGTGCGGCCCGCACCCCGCGCATCGCCCCGGCGACCGCGTACGCCCTGGGCGTCCTGCACGCGGACCAGCGGCACGAGGTCGAGGCCGCCCGCTTCGCCTTCCAGCGCACCTGGCAGCACGCCACGGCAAGCCTGTCATGACCGCAGCCGACCCGATCCTCGCGGCGGGATGCGTACTGTGGCGGCGCATGCCCTACGGGGGCGGCGGCACGCAGATCGCCGTGATCTTCCGGCCAAAGTGGCGCGATTGGTCCCACCCGAAGGGAAAGCTGAAGCGCGGGGAGGATCCTCGCGCCGGTGCCCTACGAGAGGTGCTGGAGGAGACCGGTATGACGTGCGAGCTGGGCATCGAGCTGTCCAGCGTGCGGTACGAAGTCCAAGGCCGCCCCAAGGTGGTCCGCTACTGGGCGGCTGAGGCCACGGGCGGCTGGTTCGAACCGAACCGGGAAGTCACTCGGCTGCTCTGGCTCTCGCCGACCGCCGCACGGGCACGACTGACCCGGACCCGGGACAAGGAGCTCCTCGACGCCTTTCTCACGGCGCGGAAGGGCGCGTAGGCCCGGTAGGTCGCCACGAGGGCTTGAGCAGGCCGGGGTCAAAGGGCGCCTTGTCACTGACGCCCGCAGGCACGGGCAGGACGAGTACCGAAGCGAGCACCTGAGAGATCACCTCACGCTTCTCACGCGAACTCATCCGAGCCCACTTCTCGGGGGCCCACCCGCGCAGGAGGTTCTCGGCCGTCTGCGCCTCCATGTACGCGTGGCGCTCCGCCTCCAGACTCGCGATGGCCCGGTCGACTCGCGCGAGCAGATGCCGGCCGTCTCCCCATGATGCCTCCCCCGTGACAACCGCCGTTTCGATCCCGCGCCGCGTCGTGCGGAGCCGGGTCAGCCTCTCCTCACCGCGCCGTCGATACCATCGCAACGAGCCGTACCACCCAAAAGGCACGTGGGCCGCGCGGAATCCGCAGAGAGCCGGCCCCCAGCGCTCCCCCAGCCGCCCGCCCGGCCCAGAGGCACCGCACCCGCCCTTACAGCACGGTTCACTTTCCGTTCACTCTCAACCGTCGGCCGCTTCACCTGTTCTGCCTAATTTCGGTCGTACGGGGTGCACAGGCACAGCGCCGCTCCCACAACCCGACACACACCGCCGTACAACGTTCAGGACACCCGGTCCGCGGCTGGCGGCTTCTGGAAGGAACACCCGAAAGTGAAGCTTTCGCGCATGAACGGGCTTCGCGCCTCCGCGATCGGTGCCCTCGTCGTCTCCGGTGCCCTCGTCCTCTCGGCGTGTGGCTCGGACAACAACACCGGCACCCCCGCGAACGGCGAGAAGACCTCGGCCGCCGCGTCGAACATCAAGTGCGACGGCGCCAAGGGCCAGCTCCTCGCCGCGGGCTCCTCCGCGCAGAAGGGCGCGATGGACCTCTGGGTCAAGAACTTCCAGGCGGCCTGTGAGGGTGTCGAGGTCAACTACCAGGCCATCGGCTCGGGCGGCGGTATCACCAAGTTCAACCAGGGCCAGGTCGCGTTCGCCGGCTCCGACTCCGCGCTGAAGGAGGAGGAGGTCGCCGAGTCCGCGAAGATCTGCAAGACCGGCAAGGGCGTCAACCTCCCGATGGTCGGTGGCCCCATCGCCATCGGTTACAAGCTGGACGGTGTGGACAACCTGGTCCTCGACGCCTCCACCCTCGCCAAGATCTTCGACAACAAGATCACCAAGTGGAACGACCCGGCGATCGCCAAGCTGAACCCGGGCGCCAAGCTGCCCGACAGCACGATCCAGGCCTTCCACCGCTCGGACGAGTCCGGCACCACCCAGAACCTGGGCAAGTACCTCTCGACGGCCGCCGCCGCCGACTGGAAGCACGACCCGAAGTCGAAGTCGTGGCCGGCCCAGGGTGGCCAGGCCGCCAACGGCTCCTCCGGTGTCGCCACCGCGGTCAAGGACACCGAGGGCGCCATCGGCTACTTCGAGCTCTCCTACGCCACCGCCAACAAGATCAGCACGGTCAGCCTGAACACCGGCGCCGCTGCCCCGGTCGCGGCCACCTCGGAGAACGCCTCCAAGGCCATCGCCGCCGCCAAGGTCAAGGGCACGGGCTCCGACATGGCGCTCTCCCTCGACTACGCCACCAAGGCCGAGGGTGCCTACCCGCTGATCCTCGTCACCTACGAGATCGCCTGCGACAAGGGCAACAAGGCGGAGACCCTGCCGACCCTGAAGGCGTTCCTGAACTACACCGTCTCCGAGGAGGGTCAGAAGATCCTCTCCGACGCCGGTTACGCCCCGCTCCCGGCCGACATCGCGGCCAAGGTCCGCGAGATCGTCCCCACCCTGTCCTGATCCCCGGCCGGGGCCGGTCCACCACCCACGGGTGACGGACCGGCCCCGGCATCCGGTGCACCGCCGCCAGGAGCCGTACGCAGTCACGGCTCCGCAGACCGGAGAGACCGATGGTTACGACAACCACGCCACCCATACGAAACAGCCGCCGCGCCAAGAGCGCGACGCGCGCGGGAGACAAGATCTTCCTCGGACTGTCCCGAGGATCCGGCATCACCCTCCTGGTGATCATGGCCGCGATCGCGGGCTTCCTCACCTACCGCGCCATCCTTGCCATCTCCAAGGACTCCACGAACTTCTTCACCACCTTCGAGTGGAACCCGTCGGGCAACCCGCCGGTGTTCGGCATCGCGGTCCTCGCCTTCGGCACGATCGTCTCGTCGATCATCGCGATGCTCATCGCCGTGCCGGTCGCGATCGGCATCGCGCTGTTCATCTCGCACTACGCCCCACGCAAGCTGGCCAAGCCGCTCGCGTACGTGGTCGACCTGCTCGCCGCCGTGCCCAGCATCATCTACGGCCTGTGGGGCGCGATCTTCCTGGTCCCCTACCTCGACGGCCTCAACAAGTGGCTCGACCAGTACTTCGGCTGGACCTACATCTTCGACAAGGCCAGCGACGGCCCCGCCCGCAACCTCTTCACCGTGGGCATCCTGCTGGCGATCATGATCCTGCCGATCATCACCAACGTCACCCGTGAGGTCTTCCTCCAGGTCCCGCAGATGCAGGAAGAGGCCGCCCTCGCCCTCGGCGCCACGCGCTGGGAGGTCATCCGGATGTCGGTGCTGCCCTTCGGCCGCTCCGGCATCATCTCCGCCTCGATGCTCGGCCTCGGCCGCGCCCTCGGCGAGACGATGGCCGTCGCCGTCGTCCTCTCCCCGAGCTTCCTCCTCTCGGGCCACCTCCTCGACCCGGGCGGCGGCACCTTCGCCCAGAACATCGCGGCGAAGTTCAACGAGGCCGACACCTTCGGCCGTGACGCGCTGATCGCCTCCGGCCTGGTCCTCTTCGTCATCACGCTGCTGGTCAACGGCGCCGCCCGGTGGATCATCGGTCGCCGCAAGGAGTACTCGGGGGCCAACGCATGAGCCACAACGCCATACAGGATCGCCCGCCCGTGAAGGTCACCGTCAAGCGCGATCCGCTCAGCCACTCCCGGCTCCCCAAGTGGACCCCGTTCGCCATCGCGGTCGGCTCGATCGCCGCCGCGGTCGGCCTCGGCCTCGCGGCCGGCTGGCACAGCCGCATCCAGTGGGGCCTGATCGCCGCGCTGTTCTTCGTCCTCGGCACGTACGCCGTCACCTCCAAGGTCGAGGGCAGCCGCCAGGCCAAGGACCGCGTCGCCACCAGCCTCGTCTGGGTCTGCTTCATCCTGGCCGTCGTCCCGCTGCTCTCGCTGGCCTGGGTCACGATCAGCAAGGGTCTCGAGGTCCTCGACCCGTACTTCCTCAGCCACTCGATGAACGGCGTCCTCGACGCCGAGGCCGGCGGCGGTGTCTACCACGCACTGCTCGGCACCATCGAGCAGGTCGCCATCGCGACGCTGATCGCCGCGCCGATCGGCCTGCTGACCGCGGTCTACCTGGTCGAGTACGGCAAGGGGCAGCTCGCCCGGGCCGTCACCTTCTTCGTCGACGTCATGACGGGCATCCCGTCGATCGTCGCGGGTCTGTTCATCCTCGCCACCTGGAATCTGATGCTGGGCTTCGGGCCCTCCGGATTCGCCGGCGCGATGGCCCTCGCGATCCTGATGATGCCGGTCGTCGTCCGCTCCACCGAGGAGATGCTCAAGCTCGTCCCGAACGAGCTGCGCGAGGCCTCCCTGGCCCTCGGCATCCCGAAGTGGCGCACGATCCTGAAGGTGGTCCTGCCCACCGCGATCGGCGGCATCACCACGGGCGTCATGCTCGCGGTCGCCCGTATCACCGGTGAGACGGCCCCCGTCCTGCTCCTCGTGTTCGGTACGAAGCTCATCAACCCGAACCCCTTCGAAGGCGCCCAGTCCTCGCTGCCGCTCTACGTGTACGAGCAGTACGCGGTCGGCACCGACGCCGCCGTGGCCCGCGCCTGGGCCGCCGCGCTCGTCCTGATCGCCTTCGTCATGATCCTCAACCTGGTGGCCCGCGGCATCGCCCGCTGGAAGGCCCCCAAGACCAGCCGCTGACCGCGGCCACCCCTGGAAGTGAATTGATATGGCCAAGCGAATCGACGTCAGCGGCCTCTCCGCGTACTACGGCGCCCACAAGGCGATCGACGACATCTCCATGACCGTGGAGCCCCGCTCGGTGACGGCCTTCATCGGCCCCTCCGGCTGCGGCAAGTCCACGTTCCTCCGCACCCTCAACCGCATGCACGAGGTCACCCCGGGCGGCCGTGTCGAGGGCAAGGTCCTCCTGGACGACCAGGACCTGTACGGCGCCGGGGTCGACCCGGTCGCCGTGCGCCGCACGGTCGGCATGGTGTTCCAGCGCCCGAACCCGTTCCCCACCATGTCGATCTTCGACAACGTGGCCGCGGGCCTGCGCCTCAACGGCAGCTACAAGAAGTCCGAGCTCAACGAGATCGTCGAGCGCTCCCTCAAGGGCGCGAACCTCTGGAACGAGGTCAAGGACCGGCTGAACAAGCCGGGCTCCGGCCTCTCCGGTGGTCAGCAGCAGCGTCTGTGCATCGCCCGCGCGATCGCGGTCGAGCCCGAGGTCCTGCTGATGGACGAGCCGTGCTCGGCCCTCGACCCGATCTCGACCCTCGCGATCGAGGACCTGATCGGCGAGCTGAAGGAACGCTTCACGATCGTCATCGTCACGCACAACATGCAGCAGGCCGCCCGCGTCTCGGACCGCACGGCCTTCTTCAACCTGGCGGCCGTGGGCCAGCCGGGCAAGCTCATCGAGCTGGATGACACGGAGCGCATCTTCTCCAACCCGAGCGTCCAGGCGACCGAGGACTACATCTCCGGCCGCTTCGGATAAACAGGCTCCGGCCCGTGTAACCCACCACCGGGGGCAACCACCGACGCCCCCGGCACAGGGTCACCACGGCTCCGGACAACACGTCCTGCGGTGCTGCATGGCGGTGCCACCGCAAGACGAATGGGCCCGGCTCTCCAACAGGAGAGCCGGGCCCAACCATTTCGTACGCCCCGTTGTGGGCAGTCGTTCCGCAGGGCGGAACGGGTGGGCACAACGCCACGTGACCGGTGCACGCCACCAAGGCCGTCCACCCCAAGGCCCCGCGCCTGTGCCCGTCAGCCGAAGAACAGCTGCACCACATAGAAGCTGAGCGCAGCGACGATCGCAGCGGCCGGCATCGTGATGAACCAGCCCAGGATGATGTTCTTCGCGACACCCCACCGCACCGCGTTCACCCGCTTCGTCGCACCCACGCCCATGATCGCGGACGTGATGACGTGCGTCGTGGAGATCGGCGCGTGGAAGAGGAACGCGGAGCCGAACATGATCGTCGCGCCCGTGGTCTCCGCCGCGAACCCCTGCGGCGGGTCCAGCTCGATGATCTTCCGGCCGAGCGTCCGCATGATCCGCCAGCCACCCGCGTACGTACCCAGCGAGAGCATCACGGCACACGCGATCTTCACCCACACCGGGATGTCGTCGCCGGCCTGCTGCACATCGGCGATGACCAGGGCCATCACCACGATGCCCATCGTCTTCTGGGCGTCCTGCAGACCGTGGCCGAGGGCCATGCCCGCCGCCGACACCGTCTGAGCGATGCGGAAACCGCGCTTCGCCTTGTGCGGGTTGGCCTTCCGGAACATCCACAGGATCAGGCACATCACCAGGTAACCGGCGATGAGACCGACGACCGGCGAGATGAACATCGGGATGACGACCTTGTCGAGCACGCCCGACCAGATCACCTCCGTACCGCCCGCGAGCGCCGCGCCCACCATGCCGCCGAACAGCGCGTGCGAGGAGGAGGACGGCAGACCGAAGTACCAGGTGACCAGGTTCCAGATGATCGCGCCGACGAGCGCGGCGAAGAGGATGCCCATCCCCTTGTCGCCGTGCGGCGTCTCGATCAGGCCCTCACTGACGGTCTTGGCGACCCCGCTGCCGAGGAACGCGCCGGCGAGGTTCATCACGGCGGCCATCGCCAGGGCCGCCCGCGGGGTCAACGCCCGGGTCGAGACCGAGGTGGCGATGGCGTTCGCCGAGTCGTGGAAGCCGTTCGTATAAGTGAAGCCGAGCGCGACACCGATGGTCACGATCAGCGCGAAGGTGTCCACGAAGCCTCAGGACTCCTTGACCGCGATGGTCTCCACCGTGTTCGCCACGTGCTCGAACGCATCGGCCGCCTCTTCCAGGACGTCCACGACCTGCTTGAGCTTGAGCACCTCGATGGCGTCGTACTTGCCGTTGAACAGGTGGGCGAGCAGCTTGCGGTGGATCTGGTCGGCCTGGTTCTCCAGCCGGTTGACCTCGATCCAGTACTCGGTGAGGTTGTCCATCGTCCGCAGGTTCGGCATCGCCTCCGCGGTCAGCTCCGCCGCCCGCGCGAGAACCTCGATCTGCTGCTCGACACCCTTGGGGAGCTCTTCGATGTTGTAGAGGACGACCAGGTCGACGGCCTCCTCCATGAAGTCCATGATGTCGTCGAGGGAGGACGCGAGGGAGTAGATGTCCTCACGGTCGAAGGGCGTGATGAACGAGGAGTTCAACTGGTGGAAGATCGCATGGGTAGCATCGTCACCCGCGTGCTCCGCCGCCCGCATCCGCTCCGCGATCTCGGCCCGGGCGGAAGGCTCCGCTCCGAGCAGTTCCATCAGGAGCTTCGAGCCCGTGACGATGTTGTCCGCGGACGCGGCGAACATGTCATAGAAGCTCGTCTCCCTGGGGGTCAGACGAAATCGCACGTGGGGTCCTCGGGGTGCTGGGTTTCGGTCAGGCTGATGCTAGGCGCATCATCCGGCCACGGCTAACCGGCGTCCCTTCAGTGTCGCCCATCAGGCACAGTGATCTGCACGGGCCCCCGCCCGGATCGGCGGGGATCGGTACCATATACCCACGAGGGGTATACACACCCTTTCTGGACAACGGGAGGACGCGATGACGACCACCGAGGCGGCCGAGGTCACCCCCGACGGCACCGCACCCGCCACGGCACCCATGACCGACCACGATCACGGCGTGCACGGGTACCACAAGCAGAAGGACGAGCACCTCAAGCGGCTGCGCCGGATCGAGGGCCAGATCCGCGGTCTGCAGCGGATGGTCGACGAGGACACGTACTGCATCGACATACTCACCCAGGTCTCGGCCTCCACGAAGGCCCTCCAGTCCTTCGCCCTCCAGCTCCTGGAGGAGCACCTGCGGCACTGCGTCGCCGACGCCGCGACCAAGGGCGGCGACGAGATCGACGCCAAGGTCGAGGAAGCCACCAAGGCCATCGCGCGGATGCTGCGCACCTGACGGTCAGGGGCGGCCGGCCGATCAGGATCCGGCCGATCAGGAAGGGGTCGCCCGCTCCGCGACCCGCAGCACCTCGTCGATACGGTCCGCGCTGAGCCGCTCCCCGTCGGCCGCCGACGCGGCGATGATCAGCTCACCGCACAGCTCGATCTCGGCGAGAGCGACGCGGTCCTGTTCCGTGGGCACGGTCGCGGTACTGGGCGGGGCCACGCGCGTTCACCTCTTCCTGCCGGCGTCGGTCTCCCAGCGTAGGGAGCGCGCCACGCACCGCGCATGACTCGTCCGGACCATTTGCCCATGGCCTGCTTGCCCATGGCCTGCGGACGGCTTGCGGCCGCCCTCGCTACACCTCGATCTTCCCGGCGTAGATGTCCGCGCGACTCGGCAGCCGTACGTCGACGGGGGTGCCGAACCCGTACAGCAGCGTCGTCGACGCGACCCCGACCGTACGGTCCTTGTTGGCGAAGCTGAACTGGTGCCGGACCTTCCGCAGCCGGCCCTCCGCGTCGAGGTACGCGTCGAAGGGCACCGTGTCCTTGGCGAACCCTTTCGCCGCCGCGGCGAGCGAGCCGCGCACCTGCGGCGAGGCGGCCCGTGCGGCCGCCGCGAGATCGGCGACACCGCGGTAGTGGCTGACTTTCACCCCTGCCAGGTCGACCTGGCCGACGTACGTCACGGTCTGCGCGCCGCGCAGCAGCTCGGCGGCGGCGCCCGGGTCGGTGGCCCCGCCGGTGACGAGGTTGCCGTCGTCCAGCGTGGTGGTGTCCACCCGGACCCACTTGTCGGCCGGGACGCCCGCGCCACGGTTCTTCATGTAGAGCGCGCCGGGGACGAGGAGTTCGGTGACGGGCCGGTGCTCGTCCGCTCCTGCGGCGTCCTTGGGCAGGACGACCTGGAGCCGTCCGGTACGGCGCCGGAAGTCGTAACCGCCCTCGCCGCGGATGGTGACCCGGGTCCCGCCGGTGGCCATCTCCATGCTGGTGCTCGTCTTGGCGGTGCCCACCCGGGTGAGCACCTCGGCCGCGCCCCGCACGGTCTCGGTCGGGTCGCCGCCGGGGGGCGCGGGGTCCTCGGGTCCGGCGCATCCGCCGGCCATCAGCGCGGCGGCGACGGCCCACGCCCCGCCTCTGTGCCCGTACCGCCGCCGCACCACCATCGCCTGCCAACCCCCAACGCCTTACCGCTGCCTGTCCGGGACCGCCCGATCCGCATAACGACGGCTCGGGCCACCCGTCACGCGCAGTACCGTGGATGCGTGCACGAGCAGCAGGCCCCGCATCACGCCACCACGACGGAGCGCGGCTCTTTCGCAGTCGCCCGGTGCAGCTGCGGCTGGGCGGGCCCGGCGCGAAGATCACGGGACAAGGCCCGGACGGACGCGTCGGCCCACGCGGAGTCGGCGGGGCAGTCGGCCTAGGCGGGCCCTCCTCGGGGGCGCCTAGGCGGCGAGGTCGTTCTCCTCGGGCCCGGAGCCGATCCGGGGCTCGGGGATGTCGAGGGCCTCGGGGACGGCGGAGCGGGCGGCGCTGCGGGAGCGGACCAGGCGCGCGCCGTGCCGGGAGCGGGCGATCGCGGAGACGAGCGGGTTCAGCAGGGCGTGGGCGACGGGGGCGAGCAGCAGCGCCACGGCCGTACCGAGGGCGAAGCCGCCGATGACGTCGGTGGGGTAGTGGACGCCCATGTAGACCCGGCAGAAGCCCTCGGCGAAGGCCAGCGCGATCGCGAGGAGGCCGAGCTTGCGGTGCGCGATGAAGATCCCGACGGCGATGGCCATCGCGAGCGTGGCGTGGTCGCTGACGAAGGAGTAGTCGGTCTTGCCGGAGACGAGGACTTCTAGGCCCTGGTGGTCGTTGAAGGGCCGGGGCCGCTCGACGAAGCCGCGGATCGGGACGTTCACGAGGACGGCGACGGCGGCGGCGAGCGGGGCCCAGAGGAGCGAGGCGACGCCGCTCACGGAGTCGCCGAGAGTGTCCCTGCGGCGGACGCTCCACCAGCACCAGAGCGCGACGAGGACGAGGGCGAGCATGATTCCGTACTCGCCCACGAAGCCCATGACACGGTCGAACCAGGGCGGGGCGTCCCGCGCCAGCCCGTTGATGTCGTAGAGCAGGCTGACATCGGGGTTGGAACCGTCCGATGCGAGTTCAGCCACTGCTGCCCCTTGCCTTGTCACGTGAATCGAACGAACCGTCTGACGCGTGCGTTCCGCTCACCGTCGATGATCGCCCTGACGTTACCGAAGAGTGATACGTCGTCGCAGCTCAGGGCCTGTGCTTAACGGAGAGTTCCGGCCAGGGGCCTACGGTCCGTCAGGCCTGCGGCAGATGAGTGGGAAGCGCCGCGGCGCCGTCCTTCGTCACCCTGGTGGCACCAAAATAGTCAGGCGTGTCGATCTTGTCGAAGCGGATGACGGCTCCCGTGCGCGGGGCGTCGATCATGTAGCCACCGCCGACGTAGATGCCGACGTGCCTGATGGCGCGGGAGTTGGTGAGGTCGTCGGAGAAGAAGACCAGGTCACCGGGGAGCAGCTCGTCGCGGGAGGGGTGGGGGCCCGCGTTGTACTGGTCGTTGGCGACGCGCGGCAGCTGGATCCCGACGGACTCGTACGCGGCCTGAGTCAGCCCGGAGCAGTCGAATCGGCCATTCTGCGCCGCCGTGCCGGTGCCGCCCCAGAGATAGAGGGTGCCGAGCTTCTGCTGGGCGAAGTAGATCGCGCCCGCGGCCTGCCGCGAGGGCTCGACGCGGCCGACGGGCCGGGCGAAGCTCTTCTCCAGGGACCGGATGATGCGGACGTAGTTCTGGGTCTCGCTGATCCGCGGCACACCGCCGGACTTGATGACCCGGTAGGCGCCCGCGTTGTACGCGGCGAGCATGTTGTTCGTCGGGTCGCCCGGCACGTTCTTCACATAGCCGGCGAGCTCGCAGTCGTAGCTGGCGGCGGAGGGGATCGCGTCCTTGGGATCCCAGACGTCCCGGTCGCCGTCGCCGTCCCCGTCGATGCCGTGCCCGGCCCAGGTGCCGGGGATGAACTGGGCGATGCCCATGGCGTTGGCGGGCGAGACGACCCTCGGGTTCCAGCCGCTCTCCTGGTAGAGCTGGGCGGCGAGCAGGGCCGGGTTGATGGCCGGGCAGAGGTTCCCCCACTGCTGGACGAGCCCCTGGTACGCGGCGGGCACGGCGCCCTTGGCCAGGGCGACGGTGCCGTTCTTGGCGTCCCCCGCGCCGCCGATGAGCCCGGCGGCCGCGGAGTACGTGCCGACGACGAGCAGCGCGACGAAGCCGAGGCACATGCCGAAGACCCCACCGGCCAGCAGCCAGGCCTTGCGCGCCTTACGCACCGTCAACCACCCCTGGGGTCTTGGCAGTCCATGGACCAGCCCATCGAGCGACAAGTCTAGGTGCGGCACCCGCCCGGTGGACGGGCCGCCGGTCACCCGTTTCGGACAAATGTCAGGCGGCGTCCCCCTCCCGGCCCTTGCCCTTGCCCTTGCCCTTGAGCAGCTCCACGAGGCTGGAGCTGCTGGCATCCCCGTATCCGGCGTCGACGCCGCGCCGGAAGAGCTCGGCGACGGCGGCGGGGAGCGCCGTGTCGGCGCCGGCGTCGGCGACGGTGTGCACGACGTGTTCGGCGCTGGCGAGTCCCATCGCGAGGCGGTCGACGTCTCCCGCGTGGTCCCCGGCGTCGACGCGGGACCCGTAGAACTCCACGAACTGCTGCAGGTCGAGCGCGCGCAGGGCGTACGGCTGGAGGTCCTTGGCCGTGATGCCGTACGCGTCCGCGAGGGCGAGGGCCTGCCAGTAACCGCTGAGGGAGGTCCAGAACATGACCATGTTGAGCTGGTAGTACAGCGCGGCGAGCCCGGGGTCCTCGCCGCGGTGGTCGGCCTCCGTGAGGACTTCGAGGGTGGCGCGGTGGGCCTCGAAGACGTCCTTCGGGCCGCTGTAGAGGGTGGAGGAGCCGGGGCTGCCGATCCCGGACGGCGGCACGAGGACCCCGCCGGTGAGCTGGACGGCCCCGCGCTCGCGTGCCCAGTCCGCGGCCTCGCGCGCCCGGTCCGGGGTGTCGGAGCTGAGGTTGACGAGGACGCGCCCGGCGAGGAGCGCCGGGTCCACGCCGCCGAGCACGTCGTACAGGGCCTGGTAGTCGGTGAGGCTGAGCAGGACGACCTCGTTGGCGGCGACGGCGTCGGCGGGCGTGGCCGCGAGCACGGCGCCCCGGCGCACGAGTTCGTCGGCGCGGGAGGGGGTGCGGTTCCACAGGGTGACGTCGTACCCCTGGTCGAGGTACGTGCCGGCCATGGCGCGCCCCATGGGGCCGAGGCCGATGACGGTGACGGAGTTCTGACGCATGAAAGCTCCCTAGAACGAACGCTCTATCCAGCAACGAGACGGGACGCTAGCACACCTCTAAAACGAACGCTCTACTTATCGAGCGGACCTCGCTAGAATCACCGCATGCAGACCAGCACGACCGGCACCCGCGAGCGGATCGTCGTCACCGCCGCCCGCCTCATCCAGCGCCAGGGCTACGTCGGCACGGGCATCAAGCAGATCGCCCAGGAGGCCGAGGCCACCCTCGGCTCCGTGTACCACTTCTTCCCCGGCGGCAAGGAGGCCGTGGCGGTCGAGGCGCTCACGCACAGCCAGGAGGAGTTCGCCGCGCTGCTGCGCACCGCGCTCGACGGCGAGGACGACCCCGCCGCCGCGGTCGACGCCTGCGCCCGCCTCCTGGCCCGCGAGCTCCGCGACTCCGGCTGGATCGACGGCTGCCCGGTCACCGCGGCCGCCCTGGAGACCCTGGGCACGGACAACGCCATCCAACGCGCCTGCGCCGAGGCGTTCCTGGCCTGGCAGCGCGTCGTCGCCGACAAGCTCCTCGGCTGCGGCTTCCCCGACCCCGAGGCCCGCGACCTCGCACAGACGGTCATCAACACCCTGGAAGGCGCCGAGGTCACCGCACAGGTCACCCACTCGGAGACCCCGCTGCTCCTGGCGGGCCGTCACCTCTCGCGCCTGGTCGCGTCGTACGCCTGACCTGCCGCGCCACCACCCCAAGAGTGCAACAACGACAGTCATTGCCCGGAGTCACCCTCCGTGATACACAGAGTGACCATACGCTTCCTCGCATAGAAACCGGCCACGCCGCCGCAGGTCAAGACGGTCGGATCGGTCAGATGTGCGGGGATCGGGTAAAGAGAGCCGTCAAGCCGTCACACGCGAGCGGTTTCATCAGCGAAGATAGGGCGATGACCCATGCCATCGGGCAGGGTCGACGAACTACCCAACAGGGGCGGTGAGTTACATGTACCTGGCGGCCGAAGAGGGCGACATCACCACCATCATCGGTGGAATCGCCCCGAACTGGGGGCCTTTCGGGAGCCTCGGCAATGAAGCCAAGGTGATGATCGAGGTCGTGATGGCCGTGGCCATCCTGCTCTGCCTCGGCATCGCCATCTGGGGAGCGGCCAAGCAGCGCATCGGCGCGACCGCACTCCGCGACACCTTCAGCGCCGAACAGGGCAAGGGCCTCATCGTGGCCGGCCTGACCGGCGTCTTCATCATCGGCTCGCTGGGGACGCTCTTCACGATCGTGTACGGGATGGCCGTCTGACTTCCGAGGTCGGTTCCTTACCTGATGTCCAGTCACCACAGGGTTGAGAGGGCGTGCTCGCCATGAGCCTCGGCGACGACAACGACGGCTTCGGCAGCAGCGGCATGGGCGGCTCCGGCCAGACCCGCACACGCCTCCCCGAGGGCGGCACGGGCGACCCGTACGCCCCCGCACGCCGCCCGCGCGGCTCACGCTCACTGATCACGGCGGTCGGCGTGGTGGTCCTGCTGATCGCCGCGATCGCCTTCGCGAACAGAGGCGACGGCGAGGCGGGCACGGACAACACCTCCGGCTCCTCCAACACCCCGGGCAAACAGGCCCCCACAGCCGCGACCGGCGTCCCCCCGGTCACCGGCAAGAACGGCACGATCCCGACGGGGTTCGCCCGGGACGAACAGGGGGCGCAGAGCGCGGCGTCGAACTATGCGATTCCTCTCGGCTCCGCCGACATGTTCGACACCGCTCGCCGCCACGAGATCGTCGACGCGGTGTACGCCCCGGACATCGCCGCCTCGCGGCAGGGCGCCCTCGACAAGGTGTACGCCGACAAGGGGTTCCTGACGCGTATCGGCCTCCAGGAGGACGGGAAGGCGCCCAACGGGCTCACGTTCATCTCTCGTGTCATCCCCGTCGGCTCGAAGATCGAGAGCTTCGACGGTGACCGGGCGACCGTCGCCGTCTGGTACTCCTCGCTGTTCGGCCTCGCGGGCGAGGGTTCGCAGAACCCCGTGAGCGAGAGCTGGTACACGACGACGTACCAGCTCCGGTGGGTCGGCGGCGACTGGAAGGTCATGGACTTCGAGCAGAAGGACGGGCCCGTGCCGGTCGGCCGCGACCAAACGGCGTCCAGCGCGGAGGAGATGGCGGACGCCGTCGACCAGTTCGGAGGGTTCACCTATGCCCGTTGAGCGTTCCAGCCGAGCCCTCACCGTCGCCGCGGTAGCGGGCTCCGTCCAGACGATCGCCATCGTGTGGTCCAGCCGCGCCTTCGCAGATCCGACGCCCACCCCCACGCCCAGCCCCAGCAACAACCCCTGCGACCTGATCCGCGGCCCCGCCCGCGACTACTGCGAGAACGGCGAACCCGGCACCGGTGGTGGCCGTACCGCCCCCGACCCCACCGCCTCCCTCGACCCCCTCGCCTCCCTCGCCCGCGGATGCGCCGACGCCGCCGTGTCGATCGTCGACGCGCTCTCCAAGGCCGTCAAAGAGACCGCCGACGTCGACTTCACCAACCTCGAGTTCCTCGGCCGCTACGCCATCGTCTTCGCCGCCGCCACCTTCCTCACCCTCCTCCTCTGGCTCCTCGCCGTCGCCAAGCGGGCCATGCGCGGCGTGCCCCTCACCACCGCGCTCTCCGAGGCGATCGGCTTCCTCTGGCTGACCGTCCTCGCCTCCGCCTTCACCCCGCTGATCCTCTACACCGTCGTCAACGCCACCGACGCCGTCACCGAAGTCATCGCCGCCGGCACCGGTCAGCAGACCGACGTCTTCTTCGGCAGCTTCAAGGAGGCCCTCCAGAAGGGCGATCAGATCGGCGGCGGGCCGATCATGCTGATCATCGTCTCGCTCGTCAGCATCCTCGCCGCCGGCGTCCTCTACCTCGAACTCTTCCTGCGCGCCGTCATGCTCTACGTCGGCGCCCTCCTCGGCGTCGTCGTCTACTCCGGCCTCGTCGACAAGAACATGTGGGGCCACGTCCGCCGCTGGGCCGGGATCATGATCGCGATCATCCTGGTCAAGCCGGTCATCGTGATCGTCCTCGGCCTCGCCGGCGCGCTCTCCTCCGGCACCGGCCCCGACTCCTTCTCCGCCGTCGTCTCCGGACTCGCGATCATCCTCCTGGCGATCTTCGCCTCCGCGATGATCTACCGCTTCGTCCCCGGATTCGGCGACGAGATCGTCGCCTCCCGCAACAACCGCATCCACCGCGCCGGCGAGAACGCCGCCGCGGCCGTCCTCTCCTCCCCCGCCTCCCTCGTCTCGCAGGGCATCAAGACCCACAGCACCCGCGACGGCGGAGGCGGCAACCAGAACAGCGGCGGCGCCCCGCGCCCCGCCAACCCGCTCTCCGGCGGAGTCGCCGCGCACAGCAGCCGCGGCAGCGCCGGTAACGCCGGGGGCGGCGGCGGACCTGTCCCCTCCGCCGCACCCCCGCCGCGTAGCAGCAGCCCCACCGCGGGCACCCCGCACAGCAGCCGCAGGAACACCGGATCCACAGGAAGCACAGGAGGTGGAGGGCGTTGACGACCCAGTCCCAGCCGGTCGCGCCCCGCCGTACGTATCTCATCGGCCGAGCCCGGCCGAACGCGATCGTCGGCAAGAACCGCGAGACCGGCGAGATCGCCCTCATCATCGCCGGCGCCTTCCTCGGCATGATGAGCGGACTCCTCGTCCCCGCCCTCACCCTGCGGATCGTGCTGCTCGTCGGCTTCCCCGTCCTCGCGCTCGCCGCCGTGTACGTCCCGTACAAGCACCGCACCTTCTACAAGTGGTTCGAGATCAACCGCAGTTACAAGCGGTCCCTCAAGCGCGGCACCGCCTACCGCTCCGCCGCCGCCGAGGCCGGCGTACGCCTCGACGGCCGCGAGGTCGAGATCGGCCCGCCCCCCGGCATCGGCCGGATCAACTGGCTCTCCGCGCCCTTCGGGCCCGACGAGATCGCCGTCCTCCTGCACGCCGACCGCCGCACCGTCACCGCCGCCATCGAGATCGAGGGCCCCGGCGTCGGCCTGCGCGACAGCGAGGACCAGGAAGCCCTGGTGGACCGTTTCGGCACGCTGCTCAAGCACGTCGCCAACGGGGACGGATTCGTCACCCGCCTCCAGATGCTCGCCCGTACGCTCCCCGCCGACCCCGACGCGCACGCCAAGGACGTCGCCCTGCGCGGCGACGCCCAGGCCCCGGGCTGGCTCCAGGAGTCGTACGAACAGCTCCAGTCGATGGTCTCCACCTCCAGCGAGCAGCACCGCGCCTACCTCGTCGCGTGCATGCACTACACCCGCGAACTCGCCGCCGAGGCCAACGCCATGGCCCGCGCCGCCCGCCACACCTCCGGCGCCCGCCGGCTCGACCGCGACGCCGGCCTCGCCGTCGTCATGGCCCGCGAGCTCACCGACATCTGCGCCCGGCTCGCCGAGGCCGACATCCGCGTACGACAGCCCCTCGGCCAGTCCCGGCTCGCGTCCCTCGTGCACTCCATGTACGACCCGGACCACCCCATCGACCACATCCAGGCCATGACGAAACGAAACGCTTGGCCCGCCGAACTCGACGCCATGGAGCCCACCTACCTCCAGGCCAAGACCCGCGAGTCCTCCACCCGCGCCCCCTGGTGCCACGCCACCGCCTGGGTGAAGGAGTGGCCGATGACCCCCGTCGGCGTCAACTTCCTCGCACCGCTCCTCGTCCACACCCCGGACGTGATCCGTACGGTCGCGGTGACGATGGACCTCGAACCCACCGAGGTCGCCATCGAGCGCATGCTCACCGAGAAGACCAACGACGAGGCCGAGGCCTCCCGCCAGGCCAAGATGAACCGCACGGTCGACCCGCGCGACATCGCCGCCCACGGCCGGCTCGACCAGCGGGGTGAAGATCTCGCCAGCGGCGCGGCAGGAGTCAACCTCGTCGGGTACATCACTGTGTCGTCGCGCTCCCCCGAAGCCCTGGCCAGGGACAAGCGCACGATCAGGGCCTCCGCGGGCAAGTCGTACCTGAAGCTGGAATGGTGCGACCGCGAGCACCACCGGGCCTTTGTGAACACCCTGCCGTTCGCGACCGGCATCCGCCGCTAGCCACCCGCCACTAGCCGCCAGCCACGCCACGCCAGCCGCTAAGGGGCCCGTGCACATGCGAGATCCACTCTCCGCCCTCACCGAAGCCTTCACCTCCTTCCTCTTCGGGAAGGTGGAGACGACCCGCCTGCCCGTCCGCACCTCGACCGGCCAGGCCCAGGCCGTCTACCTGCCGACGGCCGCCCCCGGCCTCGGCGACTCCGGCGTGATCATCGGCCGCGAGGTCTACAGCGGCAAGGGGTACATCTACGACCCCTTCCAGCTGTACGGCCAGCAGCTCCCCGCCCCCCACTGGCTCGTCCTCGGCGAGTCCGGCAACGGCAAGTCGGCGCTGGAGAAGACGTACGTCCTGCGGCAGTTGCGGTTCCGCGACCGGCAGGTCGTCGTCCTCGACGCCCAGGGCGAGGACGGCGTCGGCGAGTGGAACCTCATCGCCCAGGAGCTGGGGATAACTCCCATCCGCCTCGACCCGATGGTCGCCGTCGACGCCGGCATCCGGCTCAACCCGCTCGACCCGTCGATCACCACGACCGGGCAGCTGGCCCTGCTCCGTACGATCATCGAGGTCGCGATGGGCCACGGCCTCGACGAGCGCTCCGGCTTCGCGCTCAAGGTCGCCCACGCCTACGTCAACGAGCACATCACCGACCGCCAGCCCATCCTCACCGACATCGTCGAGCAGCTCCGGCACCCGGAGGCGGAGTCGGCGGAGGCGATGAACGTCGACATAGACGATGTCCGCGCCTGGGGCCTGGACGTCGCGCTCGTCCTGGACCGGCTGGTCGACGGCGACCTGCGCGGCATGTTCGACGGCCCGACCACCGTCGGCATCGACCTCGACGCGCCGCTCATCGTCTTCGACCTGTCCCACATCGACCGCAACTCCATCGCCATGCCGATCCTCATGGCGATCGTCGGCGTGTGGCTGGAGCACACCTGGATCCGCCCCGACCGGAAGAAGCGCATCTTCCTGGTCGAGGAGGCCTGGCACATCATCAACAGCCCGTTCGTGGCGCAGCTGTTCCAGCGGCTGCTCAAGTTCGGCCGACGGCTCGGTCTGTCGTTCGTCGCCGTCGTCCACCATCTCTCGGACGTCGTCGACGGCGCGGCGGCCCGGGAGGCCGCGGCGATCCTCAAGATGGCCTCCACCCGCACCATTTATGCCCAGAAAGCCGACGAGGCGCGGGCGACGGGACGGGTCCTCGGCCTGCCCCGGTGGGCGGTCGAGATCATCCCGACCCTCACCCCCGGCATCGCCGTCTGGGACGTCAACGGCAATGTGCAGGTGGTCAAACACCTCATCACCGAGAAGGAACGCCCGCTCGTCTACACCGACCGCGCCATGACCGAGTCGTCCGACCGCCCGGCCGTCGACCAGGAGCTGGAGTGGGAGACGGAACAGCGCGCGGCCCTCATGGAGCAGCAGCTGAACGACCCCTCCAGGTCCGGGGTGGCGTGAGCGTGCGGACGCCGAAGGGGCCGCAGGAGCGGCAGCAGGGCGGAGTCCCGGACGGCCTGGTCCTGGCCCTGGTCGGGGTCCCTGTCGGCCTGACGGTGCTGGCCTGGACGGCGACGGGTCTGGCGGCCCTTCTCGCGAAGGGCGCCTGGCCGGACGGGGTCACCTTCACCCGCACCCCGATGGCCGTCCGCTCGCTGCTCGGCCGACCGCAGGACCTGGCAGCCGCCTGGCCGGACACCCCGGCCGGCGAGCTGTCGGGGTACGGGCTCTTCTGGGGCCTGCTCATCGGCGAGCTGATGGTGCTTGTGGTCCTCACGGTGTTCTTGGTGGGGACGCTGGCCCGCTGGAGGGCGGTACGGGCGGACAGGCGACGCGGGGCGCACGGCGAGTACGGCGAGTACGGCGAGTACGGCGCGAGGGAGGCGGAGAGGGACGCGGACGCGCGGGCGGTCGCCAAGACGCCGACCCCGCGACGGTCTGGACGTACGGAACGTACGGAGGTCGTGGCGCCCGCGCCCAGGCAGCCCCTGGACGAGCCGCAGGTGCGGGAGGCGACCGCCGACGCGGCGTTGACCGCCCGTGCGGCGATGACCGCTGACGCGGCCACCGCCCCGCCCGCCGTGGTCCCCCCCGCGTCCCCACGCACCGGCCTCGTCTACGGCACCCCCGCAACCCGCCGGCCCGCCGCCCTGCAGGCCCTCCAGGACGCGGAGGGCGCTGTTCTCGTCGTCACCTCCGACCCGGACCTGTGGGCCGACACCAAGGACGCCCGCGGCAAGCTCGGCCCCGTCCTCGTCTACGACCCCGGTCACCTCTGCGACACCCCCGCCCGCCTCCACTGGTCCCCGTCCGCCGGCTGCGAGGACCCGGCCAGGGCCCAGGAACGGGCGATCGCCCTCCTCGCCCCCGTACGCCCGCCGTCCCGCCTGGACGCCGCCGTGGCCGACACCGCGGAAACGCTCCTGCGCTGCTGGCTGCACGCCGCCGCCCTGGACGACCGCCCCTTCAAGCAGGTCCACCGCTGGGCCCAGGGCACCGGCGCCCACGAGCCCGTACGGATCCTCCGCACCCACCCCAAGGCCGCCGCCGGACACGCCGGCCTCCTGGAGTCCGCCCTCACCGCGCACCCGGAACGGCGCGAGATCGCCCAGGAATTGACCGCGCGGGCGCTCTCCGCACTCTCCTCGATCCACATCAGGGACGCCTGCACCCCGAATCGAACTGATTCGCTGACGCTGGAATCTTTCGTCGCCGAAGGGGGCACGCTCTATGTGGTCGGTGAGCCGATCGAGGACCCGCGCAGCCGCCCCGGCGCGATGCCGCTGCTCACCGCCCTCACCGCAAGCGTGGTCGAGCACGGCCGCCGCATGGCCGCACGGTCATCCGACGGTCGGCTCGACCCACCACTGACCCTCGTCCTCGACGACGCCGCGGCCGTGGCACCACTCCCCCAGCTCCCCGGGCTCCTGGCCGACGGCGAGGACACCGGCATGCCCACCCTGGCGCTCCTCCGCTCCCAGGAACAGGCCCGCACCCGCTGGCCGGAGCGGCTCCTCACGCCGTAGTCGCGCCGACGGGCCCCGACGGGCCGCCCGTTCAACGACTCAGGACCGCCCGGTCGGCCTCGTAGGCGGCCCCCGCGAACCGCTCGAGGGCCAGGTGGAGCGATCGGATCCGTGCCCGCGCCGTCCTCACGTCGGGGAACGTCAGGTCGATCCGGAGCGAGCCCGCCTCGGCCCCGCCTTTCAGGGCCGCCGGTACGGGCCTGCCACCGCCGCCGCGGGCAGCTGCCAGCAGGGACCATTCGTGCCCCGCACCACCCCGGGGCACCAGGGTGACGAAGTCGACCCGGTCCCACGCGTCGCTCCACCGCACCCCGTCACGGATCACCACGAGCCCCCGTGCGTCCGCCCGCACCTGGACCTCCCGCTCCTGCCTCCGCAGCCCGAGCACCACCGCCCCCACCGCGGCCACCACACCGGCGATGCCCCCGGCCGCGAAGCCCGCCTCGAAGACGGGGAGCGCCGCAAGCCCGAGGATCATCGGCGACGCGCCGAGGAGCAGCCAGTTCTTCGCCGTCAGGGTGTGCGTGGTGGCCTTCACCACTGCCTGCGGACCACCGTCCGCCTCCCGCCCGACACGCTCGGTCCGCCCGGCCTGCCCTGCGCCCGGGTCCTGCCCGGCCCGCCCCGCCCGCTCGTGGGCAACGGACGGTACGGGCACCGCGTCCTCCGCGCCAAGGACCGCCGTAGGCGCGACGACGGGCTCCGCCGCCACCTCGCCCAGCAGGTCCAGGAGCTGACCCGCCGTCGGCCGCGCCTCCGCCCGCTTCTCCAGGCAGCGCGCCACCACACCCCGCAGCCCGTCCGGAACACCGTCGAGCCGGGGCACGTCGTGCACCACCCGGTACAGCAGCGCGGGCACGCTGCCGACCCCGAACGGCCCGTCGCCCGTCGCCGCGTAGGCCAGGACCGCGCCCAGCGAGAAGATGTCGCTCGGCTCCCCCACCCGCTCCCCCGTCGCCTGTTCCGGCGACATGAACCCCGGCGTGCCGACCACGAGACCGGTCCCGGTGAGCGTCATCCCGCCCTCCAGGGCCTTCGAGATGCCGAAGTCGATGACCCGCGGCCCGTCCCCCGTGACGAGGACGTTCGACGGCTTCAGGTCCCGGTGCACGAGCCCCGCCCGGTGGATCGCCTCAAGCGCCTCCGCGAGCCCCGTGGCAAGCCCCCGTAACGCCCCCTCCCCCAAGGGTCCCTCGTCCTCGACGAGCCTCCCCAGGTCGGGCGCCTCGATGTACGCACTGGCCACCCACGGCGCCGCGGCCTCCGGATCGGCGTCCACGACCGGCGCCGTCCAGAAGCCGCCCACCGTACGCGCCGCGTCGATCTCGCGCCGGAACCGCAGCCGGAACCCCGGATCCGCCGCCAGCTCCGGCCGCACCACCTTCACGGCCACCCGCCGCCCGCTGACCGAATGGCCCAGGAAGACCTGCCCCATCCCGCCGGCCCCGAGCCGCGCCGTCAGCCGGTACGGACCGATCGCCGCCGGGTCGCCCGGCATCAACTCCTGCAGGCTTCCCCCGAGTTCGCTGGAGCCACCAGCTTCCCAGGGCGCACCCCGCAGGACCAGCCCACCCGAACCGACCCCAGCCCACCGGGGCCCCTACCCCAGCGCCGACCCCAGCTGCCCTAACCCACCGGCCGCAGTACCTCGTACTCCACCTCACGCGCCACGTCGTCCCCCGGCACCGCCACGACCTCGCCCGTCGCGACGAACCCGAACCGCCGGTAGAACGCGGCGGCCCGCGCGTTGTCCTCGTGCACGTACAGCCGCACCCGCCCGATCTCCGGCTCCGCCAGCGACCAGGACCACTCCACACCCGCCCGGAACAGCGCGTCGATCACGCCCGTACCGCGCGCCTCCGGCCGCACGTAGACGCCCACGATGTGCGTCTGGTCGCTCTTCGCCGGCTCCCCGAAGCGAACCTCGTCCGTCGGTCGCTCCACGAGCAGCGTGATCGTGCCCGCCCAGCTCCCGTCCGGGGCCTCGGCCACGAACTGCCGGACGCTCGTCCCGCTCTCGGACGCGCCCTCCGCCCGCTCCTGCCAGAAGGCGTCCGGCCGCTGCACGGCGTCCTCGTACGTGTCGAGAAAAGCGATCTTCGCCACCGGGTCCTGCAGGGACGCGAGCCGGATCTCACGGCACCGCTCCCACTCGTCGGCACGGATCGTACGTATCAGATAGCGCATGCCCCCGATCTTCCGCGCAGCCGCCCACCCCCGACAACTCCTTTCGCGCGCCGCGGCCGCCGCACGACCGTCGAACGCCGGAACCGCTGCACCCCAGGCCCTCGCACTCCGGACCGCCCCGCCCCGTCCCGCCCCCTCCCGCCCCGTCGCAACGCCCGGACCGTCGTACCCCGGTACTACGCCCCTCCCCCCACGCCCCACCCCGGTCGGACGATCCCCCGCGGCCCGCTCCGTAGCGTCGTGGACATGATCCGAGCTGACGAACTCACCAAGCGGTACGGGACCAGGACCGTCGTCCAGGACCTCAGCTTCACCGTCCACCCCGGCACCGTCACCGGCTTCCTCGGCCCCAACGGCGCCGGCAAGTCCACCACCCTCCGCATGCTCCTCGGCCTCGACGCCCCCACCCGCGGCCGCGCCACCATCGGCGGCCGCGCCTACGCCGCACACCCCGCGCCCCTCACCCAGGTCGGCGCGCTCCTCGAAGCCCGCTCCCTCCACCCCGGCCGCTCTGCCCACCACCACCTCATGGCGCTCGCCCACACCCACGGCATCCCGCGCTCCCGCGTCGAGCACGTCCTCGGCCTCACCGGCCTCACCGAGGTCGCCCGCCGACGCGTCAAGGGCTTCTCGCTCGGCATGGGCCAGCGACTCGGCATCGCCGCCGCCCTCCTCGGCGACCCCGAGACGGTCGTCCTCGACGAGCCCGTGAACGGCCTCGACCCCGAGGGCGTCCTGTGGGTCCGTACGCTGCTCAGGTCCCTCGCCGCCGAAGGCCGTACGGTCCTGGTCTCCTCCCACCTCATGAGCGAGATGGCCCTGACCGCCGACCACCTCGTCGTCATCGGCAAGGGCCGGCTCCTCGCGGACACCACCGTCGACGCGCTCGTACGGGAGTCCGGCGGCGCCTCGGTCAAGGTCGTCACCCCCGAAGCGGACCGCCTCAGCGCCCTCCTGCCGCAGGCCCGGATCGTCACCGAGGCCACCGACACCCTCCGCGTCACCGGCATGGAGGCGGCGGACATCGGACGCACCGCCGCCGCCCACGGCGTACCGCTCCTCGAACTCACCCCCCAGACCGCCTCCCTGGAGCAGGCGTTCATGGACCTCACCCACGACTCGGTCGAATACCAGGGAGCAGCAGCATGACCACGGCAACCACCCCCGCGTACCGCGTCACCCCCACCCGCGTCCTCCGCTCCGAATGGCACAAGCTGTGGACGGTCCGCTCCACCTGGATCACCGTCCTCACCGCCGTCGCCTTCCTCCTCGGCGTCGGCATCCTCATGGGCGCCACGTACACCTCGGACGGCGGCGACTCCGACGTCGACACCGTCGTCCTCACCCTCTACGGCTCCCAGCTCGGCGCCATCTGCCTCGCCGTCCTCGGCATCCTGGTCACCGCGGGCGAATACTCCACCGGTCTGATCAGAGCCTCCCTCACCGCCGTACCGCGCCGGACTCCCGTCCTCTGGGCGAAGGCCACCGTCTTCACGGCAGCCGTCTTCACGATCTCCCTCGTGACCGCCCTGCTCACCTTCCTCGTCGCGCAGATCTTCCTCTCCGACACCGACCAGGCCGCCTCCCTCACCGACGACGCCGTCCTCGCCGCCATCGCGGGCAACGCCGCGGGCGTCACGCTGCTCGGCCTCGTCGCCCTCGGCCTCGGCGCCGCGCTCCGCTCCGTGCCGGGCGGCATCGGCGCCTTCATCGGTGGCGTCATGGTGCTCCCGGAGGTCCTCGGGATGCTCCCGTACGACGCCATGGAGACGGCGATCCGGTACTTCCCCACCCAGGCGGCCGGCGCCCTCGGCTCCGCCACCCCGATGCCGAACGCGGCCTCCCCGGGCGCCGCGCTCCTCGCCCTGTGCCTGTGGGCGGCCGCGGCGCTGATCGTTCCGGCCCTGTTGCTGCGGCGACGGGACGTATGAGGATGAGCAGGTGAGCCCGTACACCGACGCACCACGGACAGCCCCAGGGACAGCCCCACACTCAGAACCGCAAACGGAACCGCCAACGGAACCGCAGACCGAACGGCTCAGCCGCTACCTCCAGCGCCAGGCCCAGCGCGTACGGGCCTTCGACGCGCGCCGCCCCCGGGTCTGGGACGGGCTGCTCACCGCCTTCTGGACGGCGGCGGCGCTGGTCGACGCGTCGGGCGGCTGGCGGAACATCGCCCGGGACCCGTCCGTGCCGGTCGGCCTCGTCCTGGCCCTGAGCCTGACCTTCGCCCTCCCCCTCCTCTGGCGCCGCCGCCGCCCCCTCACCGCCCTCGCGGTGATGGCGGGCGCGGCGCTCGTCAGCAACTGGACGGGCGCCTTCCTCCAGGCCGGCCTCCTCCAGATGATCGTGGTCTTCCACATCGCGCTCCGCCGCCCCCCGCGCACCCTCCTGTGGACCCTCGCCCTCCTCGCGCCGCCCCTGGTCATGGGGGCGATCCGCTTCCCGCAGGGCAGTTGGGACCAGCAGATCGTCCCCGCCCTGTGGGCGTACGCGATGGTCGCCCTCCTCGGCATCGCCGTCCGCTCCCGCCAGGACTACACCGCCGCACTCGTCGACCGCGCCCACCGCCTGGAGATCGAGCGGGACCAGCAGGCCCAACTCGCCGCGGCCGCCGAACGCAACCGGATCGCCCGCGAGATGCACGACATCATCGGCCACAACCTCTCCGTCATCACCGGTCTCGCCGACGGCGGACGCTACGCGGCGGCCAAGAACCCCCAGCGCGCCGCCGAGGCCCTCGACGCCATCGGCACCACCAGCCGCCAGGCCCTCGCCGAACTCCGCCGCCTCCTCCGGGGCGAGGCGGTACGCGACCCCCAGCCCACCCTCGACGACCTGGACACCCTGATCGCCGGCGTACGGAAGGCGGGCCTGCCGGTACACGTGGAGACCAAGGGCACCACGCCACCCCTCCCCGCCGGCACTCAACTGACGATCTACCGAGTCGTCCAGGAAGCCCTGACGAACACGCTCAAGCACGCGGGGCAGGGCGCGGAGTCGACGGTCCGCCTCGCGTACACCGAGACAGAGGTGACGACAGACGTAACGAACACGACCCACCACCCCACGGAAGCGAACAAGGCCCCCGGCCAAGGCATCACAGGAATGCGCGAGCGCGCCAAGCTCTACGACGGCACACTCGAAGCCGGACCGCTCCCGCACGGCGGCGGCTGGCGCGTACGACTCCGACTCCCCCTGGAGGACTCCCCCTCGTGACGACGGTGCTGATCGCGGACGACCAGGCCATGCAACGCTTCGGCTTCCGCATGCTGTTGGAGAGCCAGGACGACATGACGGTCGTCGGCGAGGCGCAGAACGGCACGGAGGCGATCCGCCTCGTCGACCGGCACCACCCGGACGTCGTCCTGATGGACATCCGCATGCCCGGCCTGGACGGCATCGAGGCCACCCGCCGCATCGTCGCCGCCGGCGCCCGCACCCGCGTCCTCATCGTCACCACCTTCGACCTGGACGAGTACGCCTACGAGGGCCTGCGCGCCGGCGCCAGCGGCTTCCTCGTCAAGGACGCCCAGCCCGAGGAGCTGCTCGCCGGCATCCGCGCGGTCGCGAGCGGGGACGCGGTGGTCGCCCCGAGCCTGACCCGCCGCCTCCTGGACGCGTACATCCACCACCTCCCCTCGGCCACCGACACACCGGCCGAACCACGCGAGGACACGCGCCTGACGTCCCTCACGGACCGGGAACGCGAGATCCTCACCGTCATCGGCCAGGGCTGGACGAACACGGAGATCGCCGAACGCCTCCACCTCGCGGAGTCGACCGTGAAGACCCACATCAGCCGCGTCCTCGCCAAGACCGGAGCCCGCGACCGCGTCCAAGCGGTGATCCTGGCCTACGACGCCCGCCTCGTGACCCCGGAGCGCTGACCCGGCACAATCGTCGACTCCAGCCGGAACCAACGGAATTGAGAGTCACGAAGTGCGCGCATTGCTCATGTCATACGGGTCCCGCGGCGACATCGAACCGCTGGCGGGCCTCGCGGTGGCTCTGCGGAGACTCGGCGCCGAGGCACGCGTGTGCGCGCCGCCGGACACCGAGTTCGCCGAACTGCTGGCAGGAACCGGCGCCGAAACGGTGCCGTTCGGCTGGCCGGTCCGTGCACTCGTCAGGGGCGAGGTGCCGCACGCGCCCGGAGGCGTACCCCAGCGTGCGGCCGAGCTCGTCGCCGAACACTTCAGCACCATCGCCAGGGCCGCGGAGGGGTGCGATGTCCTCCTGGCGACGGGCGCGATGCCGACCGGCTGCCGTTCCGTCGCGGAGATGCTCGGCATCCCCTATGTCTACGCCGCCTTCCAGCCGGTGACCCTGCCCTCACCGCACTACACCCCCGCCGCGCGCCCGGGTCACCCCCTCCCGCCGGACGAGACCGACAACCGGGTCCTGTGGGAGCTGGACGCGGAGAGCGTGAACGCGCTGTACGGCCCGCCCCTCAACACCCACCGCGCCGCCCACGGTCTCCCGCCCGTGGACCGGGTCCGCGACCACGTCTTCACCGATCGCCCGTGGCTCGCCGCCGACCCGGTCCTGAGCCCCTGGGAGCTGCCCGCCGACCTCCAGGTCGTGCAGACCGGCGCGTGGATCCACCACGACGAACGCCCCCTCCCGCCCGAGCTCGTGGAGTTTCTCGACGCCGGCACACCACCGGTGTACGTCGGCTTCGGCAGCATGCCCATGCTGGGCGCCCAGGACATCGCCCGCGTGGCCGTCGAGGCCGTCCGTTCCCAGGGCCGCCGGGTCCTGATGGCCCGGGGCTGGGCGGACCTGGACGTGATCGACACGGACGGCGACTGCTTCGTCGTCGGCGAGGTCAACCAGCAGGCGCTCTTCGGCCGGGTCGCCGCCGTCGTCCACCACGGCGGCGCGGGCACGACGACAACGGCCGCCAGGGCAGGCGCCCCTCAGGTGATCGTCCCCCAGTTCGTCGACCAGCCGTACTTCGCGGCCCGGATCGCTCAGCTCGGCGCCGGCGCCGCCCACGACGGCCCCACCCCGACCGTCGACTCACTGACAACCGCCCTCAGAACGGCCCTGGCCCCCGAAACCAGCGCACGGGCGAAGGCGGTGGCCGCCCTGATCCCCACGGACGGCGCCACGGTGGCGGCGAACATGCTGATAGCGGCTTCCCGATAATCGGCCGTGAACGCAGAAAAGCCCCGCACCAGATGGTGCGGGGCTTTCCCACAATGATTGTTCGGCGGCGTCCTACTCTCCCACAGGGTCCCCCCTG
>NZ_JBEZNQ010000064.1:0-45736 GCF_040653315.1 Streptomyces sp. NPDC047981
TCCCGCTGGCCCGCCGCGCGGGCTCCGCCTCTGTTTCCGGCCGCCGCGCGCCGCCTCCGCCGTTCTGCTCACGCCTGTCCCGTGGGGGTCGTCACGACCAGGTCGCCACGAAGTAGCCGACGCCGTAGGGGGCGTCCTCGTAGAGGAGCCTGCCGTCGAGGTCCGCCCCCTCCGCCGCGCCCGCGAGGACCTGCCAAGGGGCCCGGCCTGCCACCTTCAGCTCGTGCGCGAGGTCCTCGTCGAGGGCGAGCAGGGCCTCCACATCCGCCGCGCCCAGCGCCCGGGCGGCCTCCGCGTCGAAGGCGGCGGCCCGCTCGTCCAGGTAGCCGGGGGCCTTGAGCGTCCGGCAGGCACTGCCGTCGCCCATCACGAGGAGAGCCACGCGGTCGGCGGCCGCGGCCAGCTCACGGCCCGTGGAGACACATCGGTCGGCCTCCAGTGGCTGACCGATCCCGAGGCCTTCGACGGGAGCGTCGGCCCAGTCGGCGCGCTGCAGGAGCCACGCGCCGACGGCGAGCGAGGCGGGCAGCGGTCGCTCCCCGCCGGGCCCCGCACCGAGTCGTACGGACAGGTCGACACCGAAGCCCGCGAAGCCGCCGGTCGAACCGCCTGGAAACCTCCCGCTCGCCCCTTCGTCGGCGGGTCCGACGACGAAGAGCCGGTCGGGCCGGGACGCGGCGAGCAGCCCGAGGGCGTCGGCGCAGGCCGTCCGGGCCGCGTCGAGCTCACCGGCGGCTCCGGCCGCCACGTCGGGCACGAGCAAGGGAGGGCAGGGGCAGACGGCTGCGGCGACAAGCATGATCAGCAGCCTACTGCGACGGCCTCCACTCCATCGGCGGGACGCGGTCCTGCGGCTCGCCGGTCTGATCCGCCTGCGCGCCGTCGGGGTCGGCGGAGTCGTGGATCAGCTCGCCCATGCTCATCACGACGTACGTCTCCGACATCAGCCCTCTGACGATCACGACGTAGCTGTCACCGCTGGGGAGGCGGTACACCTCACGCGACTTCTCGCGCCACGGCTCGTGATAGGTCAGCGTGGCGACGCGCAGCGCTTCCTGTGCGTCCTCGCGCGTGCCGGTGATCCGCTGGACCACCTCGGTGCGGTACGTGTCACCGCCGGCCCCGCGCTGTGCGACGACGATCCACTTCCCCATGCCGGCCCCCGATTCCTCGAACATGCCCCTTGTCGGCATGTCCGAGGATGTCAGGAGTCGCCCCGGATGTCAGTGGCTTCCGCAGGCGGGAGCCGAAGCCACGGGGAGCGGGTCCGGCACACCGATCTTGGGGAGTCCGAGCAGCACGCCCGCGGGCTTCGCGGCGGCTGCGGCGGTGCGCTTCTCCCAGGCGTCGCCGGCGCGGGTGCGGCGTACCGCCGTCGTCGGGCCCTCGGCGAGCAGGTGGTGCGGCGCGGCGTAGCTGATCTCGACGGTCACCACGTCACCCGGGCGGACCTCCTGGTCCGGCTTGGTGAAGTGGACGAGCCGGTTGTCGGGGGCGCGGCCGGAGAGGCGGTGAGTGGCGCCGTCCTTGCGGCCCTCGCCCTCGGCGACCATGACCTCGAGGGTCCGGCCGACCTGCTTCTTGTTCTCCTCCCAGGAGATCTCCTCCTGCAGGGCGACAAGACGCTCGTAGCGCGCCTGCACGACCTCCTTCGGGATCTGCCCGTCCATCTCCGCGGCGGGGGTCCCGGGCCGCTTGGAGTACTGGAAGGTGAAGGCGTTGGCGAAGCGCGCCTCACGGACCGTGTGCATGGTCTGCTCGAAGTCCTCCTCGGTCTCGCCGGGGAAGCCCACGATGATGTCGGTGGAGATCGCGGCGTGCGGGATGGCGGCGCGGACCTTCTCGATGATGCCGAGGAAACGCTCCTGCCGGTACGAGCGGCGCATGGCCTTGAGGATCGTGTCCGAGCCGGACTGGAGCGGCATGTGGAGCTGCGGCATCACGTTCGGGGCCTCGGCCATCGCGGCGATGACGTCGTCCGTGAAGTCGCGGGGATGCGGGGAGGTGAAGCGGACCCGCTCCAGGCCCTCGATCTGGCCGCAGGCGCGCAGCAGCTTGGAGAAGGCCTCGCGGTCGCCCAGGTCGGAGCCGTAGGCGTTGAC
Organism: Streptomyces sp. NPDC047981; assembly: GCF_040653315.1. NCBI lineage: Bacteria > Bacillati > Actinomycetota > Actinomycetes > Kitasatosporales > Streptomycetaceae > Streptomyces > Streptomyces sp. NPDC047981. The sequence goes on from NZ_JBEZNQ010000064.1 coordinate 2,103, forward strand.
GTTCTGGCCGAGCAGGGTGATCTCCGAGACGCCCTCGGCGACCAGGGCCTCGATCTCGGCGAGGATGTCGCCGGGGCGGCGGTCCTCTTCCTTGCCGCGCAGCGCCGGGACGATACAGAAGGTGCAGGTGTTGTTGCAGCCGACGGAGATCGAGACCCAGGCGGCGTACGCGGACTCGCGGCGCGTGGGCAGCGTGGAGGGGAAGGCCTCCAGCGACTCGGCGATCTCGATCTGGGCCTCCTCCTGGACGCGGGCGCGCTCCAGGAGGACCGGCAGCTTGCCGATGTTGTGCGTGCCGAAGACGACGTCGACCCAGGGAGCCTTCTCGACGATGGTGTCGCGGTCCTTCTGGGCGAGGCAGCCGCCGACGGCGATCTGCATGCCCGGGCGCGTGGTCTTGCGGGGGGCGAGCCGGCCGAGGTTGCCGTAGAGCTTGTTGTCGGCGTTCTCGCGGACCGCGCAGGTGTTGAAGACGACGACGTCGGCGTCACCGTCGGAGCCCTCGGGGGCTCGGACGTAGCCGGCGTCCTCCAGCAGACCGGAGAGCCGCTCGGAGTCATGGACGTTCATCTGGCACCCGTAGGTGCGCACTTCGTAGGTTCGCTGGACGTCCACTGTCTGGCTCCGGTCGCTGCTGGTCATGGCACAAGGGTATGCGGTGCCGGGGATTGCCCGTCCCCGTGGAGCCGGGGCGACGGCGCCGGGACGCTCGCGACCGCTTCGAGGGCCGCGCCGAGCTGGGCGGCGAGGGTGCCCGCACGGGGCCGCAGGGACCCGTCGAAGGCGGCGGATCCGATGGTGAAGGCGTCGGCTCCGGCGGCCGCCACCGCCCGTATCCGCTCGGTGGAGGAGATGCCGCCGGCCACGACCAGGCTGCCTCTGGTGGCTGCTCGGGCGGCCCGGACCAGGTCGAGCGGGTCCGCGTCGGTGGCCCGGTAGGCGAGGAGGTCGACACCGGCGCAACCCGCGGCCTCGGCCCGGAGGCAGTCGTCCGAGATCCGGTCGGGGTCGCCTGCGAGGCGGGTGGGGTGGCCGAGCGGTTCACCCACGAAGGGGAGGTACGCGACGGACGTGCCCGCGACGAGCTCCAGGGTCTCGTCGATCCAGGTGCCGCCCATCAGGCGGTCGACGCCGAGGTCGACCGCGCGCCGGACGGAGGTGAGCGCCTCCTCACGAGTGGTGCTGACCACCTCGAGGTAGCTGGTGGCGCCCATGTCCTTGATCTGCCGGTGGAGCCTGTCGAGGACGGCGGGCTCGACCCCGACGTCCTTGAAGCCGATGTGGACGACGCCGAGGTCCCGGACGGTGTCGAGGACGTCGAGACAGTCCGTGACGGTCCTGTCGTCGCGGGTGAGCATGAAGATGAAATCCACGGGGTCCTCCTGGTGGGGGTGGTGGTCTTGGGGGGCGCGCGAACTGGTGGGGGCCGATGGTCTCGGGGGCGTGCGAAGGTCTGCGCGGTCTGCGAGGTCCTGCCCCAGCGGACCCGCCTGCACGGACCCGCCCTGCGGGGTCCTGCCTGTGGGGACCCGCCTACGGGGTCCTGTCGGGGGCGGGCGCGGGCTACGAGCCGGACGGCTCCGGTGCGACGGCCAGCTCATCGGCCTGCGCCAGGGCGGTGAGCAGGCTGGTGTGGTCGGCGGTGCCCTGTCCCGCCAGGTCGAAGGCCGTACCGTGGTCGACGCTCGTACGCACGAACGGCAGGCCGATCGTGATGTTGACGCCGTGCTCCAGGCCCAGGTACTTGACCGGTATGAGCCCTTGGTCGTGGTACTGGGCCACGACCGCGTCGAATTCGCCCGCGCGGGCGCGCATGAACACGGTGTCGGCGGGCCAGGGGCCGCTGGCGTCGATGCCTTCGCTGCGGGCGGCCCGCACGGCCGGTGCCACGATGTCGAGGTCCTCGCGCCCGAAGCGGCCGTTCTCCCCCGCGTGCGGGTTGACCGCGGCGACGGCGATACGGGGGCGTGGGGCGCCCGAGCGTCCCCCTGTGTGCCCGGCCCGGAGCGTCCGGTCGGTCAGCCGGATGATCTCCAGCTCGCGGGCGGTGGTGAGGGAGTCGATGGCGGTGCGCAGCGACTGGTGGATGGTGACCAGGACGACCCGGAGGTCGTCGTTGGCCATCATCATGGCGTAGTCGCTCGTGCCCGAGAGATCGGCCAGGATCTCGGTGTGGCCGGGGTAGGGCAGCCCGGCAAGACCGAGCGCCTCCTTGTTGATCGGGGCGGTGGTCAGGGCGCGGACCTCGCCGCGGAGGGCGAGCTCCACACCTCGGCGTACATACGCGAACGACGCGGCTCCGGCGCGGGCGTCCACCGTGCCGAGCGGCAGGTCCTCGGGTAGCGTGCCCTCGGCGAGGACATCGAGGATGCCGGGTTCGTGGGCCGCGTCCGCGACGGACGCGATCGGTCGCACGGTGAGTGCGGTGGCCGTGATCCGGCAGGCCCGGGCGAGCACGGCCGGATCGCCGATGACGACGACAGGAGGTCGGCGCCTCGGGTCGGCGTACGCCTTGACCGTGATCTCGGGGCCGATGCCGTTCGGGTCGCCCATGGTGAGCGCGATGGGCGGCGTCATGACGTCGGCCCACCCTCCGCGATCGGCGCATGTCCTGCGAAGGGCCCGCGCTCCGCGATCGGCAGACTCTCCGCGATCGGGCTGCCCTCCATGAGCAGCCGAAGGAGCCTGTCGAGTATTCCGTCGTCACCGAAGCCGCCCGCCTTGATCAGCACGGGGAGGTGGGGTGGGCTGACCAGCACGCCTCGGGCGACTCCCGGTTCGGGCTCGTCGACGAGGTCGATGCCGGCCGCGCCCAGGGCTTCGAGGGCGGCCACCGCGGTCTCCCCGCCGGTGAGCACCAGCCCGTCGATCAGCTCGTCCGCCACCAACTCCCTTACGAAGTGGGCGAGATCGACGGTCAGCGAGCTGGCGTCCGCGCGACGTGCGTCCGGGGTGTGCACGACGAGCACGGGCGCGGTGGTCCGGCGCAGGGTCCTCAGCCCCTCGGCCGGGGCCTCGGCGGCCTCCACCGAGGTCACGTCCGTCCGTGTGCGCAGCCGGTCCAGCTGGCGGCGTGTCGCCGGGTTCGCGCTGCCCACCACGACCAACGGCCGCCGTGCCATCGGTGGTTCGGGCGGACGGGCGGACCGGACAGGGATGTGGTGTCCGGCCAACGCTGCGGCGAGGCCCGGGGAGCCGACCCAGAGCACGTCACCGGGCAGGGGCACGGAGTCCACGAGGAGACGGAGGTCGGCGTCGGTCGCAGCCGAGCACACGAACACGCCTCCCCCGTCGATCAGTTCCGGCAACTTCCCGAACTGCTCCGGTTCCAGAACCTCCGCCTCGGGCAGCAGCCGGGTCAGGTCGGCGGTCCGGACGGGATGCACCGGGTCGCGGGCGAACTCGGTCTCGTCCACCGGCACGCCATGGACGTACTGGATCCCCCGGACGGTGGTCCTGCCCTCGGCGGGGAACGCGGGCGCGACGACGACGGCCCGTCGGCGCGAGCCGGCGTGGGCGGCACGGACCTCGGCCGCCACGTGCCCCCGAAGCGTCGAGTCGACGGTCTTGATCAGCAGGTCGGAACCGGCGAACGCCTCCGCGAACCGCCCGGCGAGAGCCACCGCCGACGCCTCGTCGAGCAGTCGGCTCCCGAGGTCCACGGCCACGACGCCGTCGAGGGCTGCCGCGCCCGGTTCGACGGCCTCGGGCAGCAGGACCTTCGCCCGGTGCCCCCCGCCACGGAAGGGCGCCGCGCCATCGCCGGCGCTCGTCAGGTCGTCCGCGAGCACGGCGATGGTCCGCACGGGATCCGCCGGGGGTTTCCGCATGTCTCGTCCTCTCGAGGTCGCCGCCACTGCCGTCAACCCTGGCGCTCGCAAAGCCGCTGGACAAGCGATTCCTTCTCACCCCACCTGTGAGTAGATTTCACGCATGCGCTGGCCCGATCTCCCCCCGCTGAACACCTTGCTCCCGTTCGAGGCGACCGTGCGGCACGCGAGCATGACCCGGGCCGCGCAGGAACTCCACGTGACCCATGGCGCCGTCAGCCGGCAGATCCAGAATCTGGAGAAGTCGCTCGGCGTCACGCTCTTCGAGCGAGGGACCCGCTCCCTGCGCCCGACCCCTCAGGCCCGTCGTCTCGCCGCCGCCGTCCGGGACGCGCTCGACCAGGTCGACACGGCCGCACGAGAGGTCTCGGGGCGTGCGATCGGGGGCCCGCTCGCGCTGTCCTGCGAGCCGACGCTCCTCATGCGCTGGCTCATCCCGCGCCTGCCGGACCTCACCACCCAGGTGCCCGGCCTCACCGTGCACCTGTCGGCGGGCGGCGGCCCCGTCGCCTTCGACCGGGACCCGGTCGATGTCGCCCTGCGCCGCGACGACTTTCCCGTACCGGCGGACGTGACCCGCTCCCCCCTCTTCCTCGAACGCATCGGTCCGGTCTGCCGGCCGGACGTGGCGGAGCGGCTCACGGCCGGGAGCGGGGTCTCTGGTGTGACGATTCTGCACACCAGCACGCGGCCTCGCGCGTGGGCGGACTGGCAGCGGATCACGCGGCGCCGCGTCGATCCCGTCGGCGAGCAGACCTTCGAGCACTTCTATCTCGCGCTGCAGGCGGCCGTGGCCGGCGTCGGCATGGCCATCGGTCCCTACGCCCTGGTCCACGACGATCTGGTGAGCGGACAGCTCGTGGCGCCCTTCGGCCTGGTCGAGGACGGCACCGGCTACCACCTGCTCAGCCTGCGGCCGCCCGAGCGGGACGAAAGGATCGCCGCCCTGCTCGGGTGGCTGCGCACCCAGGCGACCGGTCTGTGACACCCGGATCCAGGCGACCGGTCTGTGACGCCCCGGCCCGAGCCCTCCACGCGCGCGTGAACCCGACCGCCCTCCACGCGCGCGTGAAGCAGCCCACCGTCTCCCGGCCTGGCCAGGGTGGGGAGTGAGCTGGCAGGATCGCGCCATGCTCGCCTCGTACTCCCGTTCCGCCCGTCGCCGCCTTCTTCAGGCGTCGGCGGCGGTTCTGGTGGTCTGCGGACTCCTGGTCTGGTGGCTGGTTCCTTTCGGTACACCGGCGCCGAGCGGACGGGTCACGTTCAGCACGGGCGTGCCCACCGGCGTCTACCAGCGGTACGGCGAGCTGCTGCGGCAGGCCCTGGCCACCGATCTGCCGGACGTTTCGGTCCAGCTGAAGAACAGCGAGGGATCCCAGCAGAACCTCGCCCGCCTGGCCTCGGGCGAAGCGGATTTCACCGTGGCGACCGCCGACGCCGTGGCCCAGTACCAGCGCGACCTCAAGCCGGGCAACGACCGGCTGCGCGGCTGCGCCCGCCTCTACGACGACTACGTCCAGCTCGTCGTCCGCAAGGACTCGCCCGTGCGATCGGTGGCCGATCTGCGCGGGATGCGGGTCGGCGTCGGCCAGGAGGGCTCCGGTGTCCGGCTCATCGCGGACCGGGTCCTCGCGGCAGGCGGTCTCACCGCGAAATCCGACGTCGAGCCGGTCTCGGCCGGCATCGACACCATGCCGGGCCTCCTGGAGAGCGGGCGGCTGGACGCCTTCTTCTGGTCGGGCGGTCTGCCCACCCAGGCCGTCCAGGACCTCTCCGAGCGCATGCCCGTACGGCTGGTCCCGCTGGACACCGCCCTCGTGGACAAGGTCCACGACATGGGCGAGGCGACGCGTCACTACCGGTCCGCCGTCATCCCCGCGGACGCCTACGCCCTGGCTCAGGACGGGCAGCCGGTGAAGACGCTGGCCGTGGCGAACCTGCTGGTGACGACCGACTCGGCGGATACGGCGCTGGTGGAGGGTTTCACCCGTACGGTGATCAGAAGCCGGGACGGGATCGGCCGCCGGGTCCACTCGGCCCAGCTAGTCGACCTCCGCACCGCGATCTACACCGAGCCGCTGTCCCTCCACGAGGGCGCCCGCCGCTACTACCGCTCGGTGAAGCCGTAGCTCCCGACGAAGCCGTGGCGCCGGATGAAACCACTCCTCCCGACGAAGCCGTAGGCCCCTGAAGCCCGGGTCCAGGGCCCCCGGCCCTGGACCCAAGGCCCCGAGCCTGCGCCCGAAGCCAGCACCCCTACCGCCCCTGCGGCCCCGTCCTCGGCACCGTGAGCGTCACGCGCAGCCCGTGCGGCTCGTTCGGCGCGTAGGCGATCGAGCCGCCTCCCGCCGCGAGCAGGACCCGGGAGATCGACAGACCGAGCCCCGAGCCCTTGATGTTCTGGTGGCGGTTGCTGCGCCAGAAACGGTCGCCGACCCGGTCGAGCTCCTCCTCCGTGAGCCCAGGCCCCAGGTCCGCCACGACGATCGTGCAGCGCTCGCCCTCGGAGGCCACGGCGACCGTGACCTCCTCGCCCTCCGGGGTGAACTTCAGCGCGTTGTCGATCACCGCGTCCAGCGCGCTGGAGAGCGCCACCGGGTCCGCCCAGGCCGTCACCGCCCGCCGATCGCCCCGGAGCCGTACGCCCTGCTCGTCGGCGAGCGGTCGCCACGCGGCGATCCGCTCGGTCACGAGCGCGCCGATGTCGGTGAGGCGCAGGTCCGCGGCGGCGTGCTCGGCGAGCGCGAGGTCCAGCAGGTCGTCGAGGACCTGCGCGAGGCGCTTGCCCTCGGTTCTGACGGAGGCGATCTCCTCGTTGCCCTCGGGGAGTTCGAGGGCGAGCAGCTCGATGCGGAGCAGCAGCGCCGAGAGCGGGTTGCGCAACTGGTGCGAGGCGTCCGCCACGAAGGCCCGCTGCTGTTCCAGGACGTCCTCGACGTTGTCGGCCATCTCGTTGAACGAGCGGGCCAGCCGGCGCAGTTCGGGCGGTCCTCCGGCCGCGGCGACCCGGGACTTCATCCGCCCGGTGGCGATGTCGTGGGTGACCGCGTCCAGGACACGGACCGGCCGCAGCACCCAGCCGGTGAGCCGGAAGGCCGCGCCGACGGCGACCAGCATCGCCGCGAACTCCCCGGCCGCGATGATCAGCCAGCCGCTCAGGATGCGCGAGCGCAGCTGCCCGGTGGGCGAGTCGGTCACGACGACGGCGATGACGTCACCGTCCCGTACGACCGGCGAGGCGACCGTGAGCCGGGCGTCCGGCTGCCACGGCCACACCTGGGGCGGGTCGTGGCTGCGCCGCCCGAGCAGCGACTCGTTGAAGGCGCGGCGCCCCTCGCCCTCGTAGGGGACGACCCAGTCCTCGGGCGCGGCGGCCATCGCCCGGTTGTCGCGGAAGAAGACGCCCGTACGGATGCCGTAGACGTCGTGGTAGCTGGCGAGTTCACCGCGGAGCGTGGTCCGGCGCTCGTCGACGAAGGGTTCGGACTCGTTGACGAACTGGGCGAGCGCGGCGAAGCGGGCCGCGTCGTCGAGCCGGTCGACGACCACGCGCTGCTGCTCGGCCGCGGCGAGGCTGGCGGCGAGCGGGAAGCCGAGGGCGAGGAGCACCCCGGCCATCAGGACGAGGAGGAGCGGAAGGAGGCGTGTGCGCACGAAGGACCCGGACGGCTAGGCGGCAGGGGCGACCAGACGGTAACCGACACCGCGCACGGTTTCGATCAGGGCGGGCATGGCCAGCTTGGAACGGAGCGAGGCCACGTGCACCTCGAGGGTGCGTCCGGTCCCTTCCCAGTTGGTGCGCCAGACCTCGCTGATGATCTGCTCGCGGCGGAAGACCACACCGGGCCGCTGGGCGAGCAGGGCCAGCAGGTCGAACTCCTTGCGGGTGAGCGGCACGGCCGCGCCGTCGACGCTGACCCGGCGGGTGGGCAGCTCGATGACGACCGAGCCGAGCCGCAGCGCGGTGTCGTCACCGGCCGGGCCGGTCTCGTCGCCCGTGGTCGTGCGCCGGCTGACGGCGTGGATCCGGGCGAGCAGTTCCCCGGTGTCGTACGGCTTGACGACGTAGTCGTCGGCCCCGAGGTTGAGGCCGTGTATCCGGGACCGTACGTCGGAGCGCGCCGTCACCATGATCACCGGGGTGGCGGTGAGCTTACGGATCCGGCCGCAGACCTGGTAGCCGTCCTGGTCGGGCAGTCCGAGATCGAGCAGGATCACCCCGAAGGAAGGGCGCTCGCCGTGCGCGGCGGGCAGCACGGCCTGGAGGGCCTCCTCGCCGTTCCGGGCATGCGTGACCGAGAAGCCGTGCTTCGCGAGTACGGCGGACAGGGCCGCTGCCACGTGGTCGTCGTCCTCGACGAGCAGGAGTCTCATGGCCCCCTCCGGTGGCTCGGTGATCTCAGGTGTGCCATCTCCTGATGGCAATCGCCCGGCTAGGCGATCCGTATGGCTATGTGTGTACCAAGGCATGAACGCCGATGGTCGCCGTCACAGTCAAGTGTCCCCCTGTTACGCAGGGGTTTCCGTTATGGAGCCGGTACGCCACCGGGCAGGCTCTTCACGCAGCGTGTCCGGCCGAGGCCTTTTCGTTATCCTCAATTTCCGCTCAGATGTGATGACGGTCATCCTGCGGCCTGTCTAGTGTCCTCCCCAACCGAGGAGGACGGAGCTAGAGCCGATGAGCGGAGTGTCAGTGACCAAGGGCTCGGAAGACGCCATACCGGCGGCGGGCGACCTGGTCGTGCTGTCCAACGTGAACAAGCACTTCGGCGCGCTGCATGTGCTCCAGGACATCGACCTGACCATCGCCCGAGGCGAGGTCGTGGTCGTGATCGGGCCTTCGGGTTCCGGCAAGTCCACACTGTGCCGCACCATCAACCGCCTGGAGACGATCGACTCCGGCGCCATCACGATCGACAACCGGCCACTGCCCCAGGAGGGCAGGGAACTGGCCGGGCTGCGCGCCGACGTCGGCATGGTCTTCCAGTCCTTCAATCTGTTCGCGCACAAGACGGTGCTCGAGAACGTGATGCTGGGCCAGGTCAAGGTCCGCAAGACGGACAAGGCAACCGCCGAGGCCAAGGCCCGCGCACTGCTCGACCGTGTGGGTGTCGGCACCCAGGCGGACAAGTACCCGGCGCAGCTGTCCGGCGGTCAGCAGCAACGTGTCGCGATCGCGCGGGCGTTGGCGATGGACCCCAAGGTCATGCTCTTCGACGAGCCGACCTCTGCGCTCGACCCCGAGATGATCAACGAGGTTCTCGAGGTCATGCAGCAGCTGGCGCGGGACGGCATGACCATGGTCGTGGTCACCCACGAGATGGGCTTCGCACGCTCCGCCGCCAACCGCGTGGTCTTCATGGCGGACGGCAAGATCGTCGAACAGGCCACGCCGGACGAGTTCTTCAGCAACCCGCGGAGCGACCGCGCGAAGGACTTCCTTTCGAAAATCCTGCACCACTGACGGCGGTCAGCCCCATGCTTCAACCTGCCGATCAACAACCCACGAATCAAGGGATGTTCACCATGAAGCTCCGCAAGTCCGCGGCTCTGGCCGTCGCCGTACTCGCTCTGACCGCGACCGCCGCCTGTGGTGGCAAGGAGGGCTCGGCCGGCGACAAGCCCGCCGTGAAGCCCGGCGACGCGACCGCGCCGCAGCTCCCCAAGTACATCGTCGCCACCGACGTGAAGCTGGAATCGCCGAGCTTCAAGGAGGCGCAGAAGCGCGGCAAGCTGGTCATCGGCTCCAAGGCCGACCAGCCGTACCTCGGCTTCGAGGACCAGGCCACCAAGGAGCGGTCCGGCTTCGACATCGAGATCGCCAAGATGATCGCGGCGGAGCTCGGTTTCACCGAGGACAAGATCGAGTGGAAGACGGTCGACTCCAAGCTCCGTGAGACGGCGATCTCCACGGGCCAGGTCGACTACTACGTCGGTACGTACACGATCAACGACAAGCGTAAGGCGCAGGTCAGCTTCGCGGGTCCGTACTACAAGGCCGGCGCCGACCTCCTGGTCCGCAAGGACGAGACCGCGATCACCGGTCCGGAGACCCTCAAGGGCAAGAAGGTCTGCTCCATCACGGGCTCCACCCCGCTGCAGGAGATCAAGAAGCCGCAGTACGGCGCCCAGACCACCGAGCTGGCGAAGTACTCGGACTGCGTGCAGCAGCTGCTCACCAAGCAGGTCGACGCCGTCACCACCGACGACGCGATCCTCAAGGGCTACGCGGCCGCCAACAAGGGCAAGCTCAAGGTCGTCGGCAAGCCGTTCACCGAGGAGCCCTACGGCGTCGGCCTGAACAAGGACGACAAGGTCCTGCGCGACAAGATCAGCGACATCCTCGAGAAGAACATCAAGGACGGCACGTACAAGAAGATCTACGAGGCGACGCTGGGTCTGTCCGGCTCCTCGTACGTCGAGCCGCCGGCGCTCGTCCGCTACTGATCCTCTCGAAGTCGAGCGCCCCGTACGGGAGTACGCAGTACGGGGCGCCGCTCACCCTGCCCGTAAGCCGCTGATACCGCAGACGCGGAGACCTCATGAACGTACTGCTCGACCATTTCCCGGAGTTCCGCGACGGCTTCATAGGAACCGTGTCGATCACCGCCGTCAGCTCGGTCATCGCGCTGCTCCTCGGCATCGTCGTCGCCGGCTTCCGGGTCTCGCCCGTCCCGCCCCTGCGCGCCTTCGGCACCGCCTGGGTCACGCTGCTGCGCAACACCCCGCTGACGCTGCTCTTCCTCGTCTCGTTCTTCGTCGTCCCGGAGATCCTGTTCCCGGGTATGAGCCCCTTCGTTCTCGGCTCGCTCGCGCTCGGTTTCTACACCTCGGCGTTCGTCTGCGAGGCGGTCCGCTCCGGCATCAGCACGGTCCCGATCGGCCAGGCGGAGGCGGCCCGTTCGCTCGGCATGACGTTCTCGCAGACGCTGCGGATGATCGTGCTGCCGCAGGCCACCCGGACCGTACTGCCGCCGCTGAGTTCGATCTTCATCGCGCTCACCAAGAACTCGGCCATCGCGGGCGCCTTCAGCGTCACCGAACTCTTCGGCTGGCAGACACTGATGAGCGAGCAGGGCTACGCCATCGGCCCGATCTTCGCCTGGGTGGCCGCCGCGTACCTGGTCGTCACCTTCACCATCAGCGGGATCTTCCGTCTCCTTGAGCGCCGCATGGAGGTCGCCCGATGAGTGCCAGCGTTCTCTTCGACACCCCCGGCCCCAAGGCACGCGTCCGCAACCGGATCTACGCGGTCGTCGGCACCCTCGCCATCCTCGCGCTGCTCGCCGTGAGCGTGGTGCGGCTGGCCGACAAGGGTCACTTCGACCCCGCGATGTGGGACATCTTCAACTACGCGGGCATCCGGCAGAACATCGCCGACGCGCTGCTCGCCACCCTGAAGGCGTTCGGCCTCGCGGCCGTCGGCTCGCTCGTCCTCGGCGTGCTGCTCGCCGTCGCCCGGCTCTCCGACCACACGCCCGTCCGGGTGGTGGCCACCGGCTTCATCGAGATCTTCCGCTCGATCCCGCTGCTCATCACCATCTACGCCGTGTGGGTCGCCTTCCTGGTCGACTACTCGATGTGGGCGCTGGCCATCGGTCTGTCGATCTACAACGGCTGCGTCCAGGCCGAGGTACTGCGCGCCGGCGTCAACGCCGTGCCGAAGGGGCAGCGCGAGGCCGCCTACGCCCTGGGCATGAGCAAGACGCAGGTCATGACGACGGTCCTGCTGCCGCAGGCCGTCCGGGCGATGCTGCCGACGATCATCAGCCAGCTGGTGGTCACCCTGAAGGACACCTCGCTCGGCTTCGTGATCCTCTACCCCGAGCTGCTGTACTCGGCCCGGCTGATCGCCTCCAACACGCAGGTCAACGGCCAGTACCCGTACGTCTCCACGATCGTGGTCTTCGGCGCCATCTACATCGCGCTGTGCCTGGCGCTCTCCGCGCTCGCCACGTGGATCGAGAAGCGGGGCCGCCGGTCCAAGACGGGCGTCCTCGCGTCGGACACCGCGGCCAAGGAGGTCGTGCTCGCGGCCGATCCCGGGCAGGCCTTCGGCAACACGGCAGGCGGCGGGTTCGACGGCCCCGACGGGCCCGGCATCTCGAAGAACTGACAGTATGTGACATCATCCGGGGGCAGTGGCGGTCGCGCCGCTGCCCCCGTCGCTTGACGCAAGCACCCGCAATGGGTTGCATACGTTCTGTGATCACGCACCGGGCTCGCGCCACACTTCGCTGTGCTACCCGCATGACCGAACGGCCTTCAGGAGCCGCGCCGTGGACCCGGTGATCATCGTCGGCGCGGGGCCCGTGGGCCTCGCGCTCTCCCTTGCCCTGGCCTCGCAGGGAGTACCCAGCGTCGTCCTGGACGAGGGGCCCGGCAAGGAGGATCCGCGCCCGGCCCGCACGGTCGTGCTGCGCGCGGACATGGCCGCGATGGTCGAACGCCTCGGCTGCGCCACGCTGCGTGACGAGGGGGTCCGGTGGGTCGGCTGGCGATCCGTGCGACGCAAGCAACAGATGCGGCACATCGAACTCAGTCTCGGGCTCGGCGACACGGAGGGTGACGCCGAAGGCCCCGCGGCTCCGCTGCACATCCCGCAGCACGCCCTCGCGCGCGGTCTGCGCGCGGCGATCGCCGGCCAGGAGCTGATCCAGCTCGTCGCGGACGCCCGCCTCGACACCATCGAGCAGGACGCGCGCGGCGTCACGGCGCACACGCGCGGCCCGGGGACCGGCGAGAGCGGCACCTGGTGGCGGGGCAGCCATCTGGTCGGCTGCGACGGAGCCCGCTCCACGGTCCGCAAGCTGCTCTCGATCCGCTTCCCCGGGCGCACGGCGGTGGAGCGGCACGCGGTGGCCGCCCTGCGCACCGAACTGCCCTGGCCCGGCGAGGCCCTGTTGCACCGTCAGCCACCGTGGCGGGGCGGCGGCGAGGAGGTCACGGCCCGTCCGCTGCCGGACGGTGTCTGGCGGATCGACTGGCTCCTGCCGGCCCGCGGCGACCTCGTCACCCCGGACGCGCTGGTCACCAAGATCCGTGACACCCTGGCCGGCTGGTGCGGTGGGGTGACTCCGCCGTACGAGTTGATCGACACCGGTGTCCACACCCTGCATCACCGGCTCGCGCGGCGCTGGCGCGTGGACCGGGTGTTCCTGGCGGGCGACGCGGCGCATCTGCTGGGCGCGGTGGGCACGCAGGGCCTCGACGAGGGGCTGCGGGACGCCGACAACCTGGCCTGGAAGCTCGCGTACGCCTGGCACCACGGGGCCTCCGACACGCTGCTCGACAGCTACCAGAGCGAACGGCGGGCCGCCGTCGCCTCCCGGCTGCGGGCCGCCGACCAGTCGCTTCCGGTGCTCCGGGGCGGCGGAGGGCTGCGGACGTACCTGCCCGGCGGGTCGCGCAGTCACGACGTGTTGTTGACGGACGGTCACCTCGGGCGCGGCCCGCTGGGGGCGCCCCCCGCGTACCCGCACTCCCCCCTCGCGCCCCAGGACGCCGGAGCGTCACGGAGCGGAGTGGGCACAGGGGCGGGCGCGCCGGTCGAGGACGTCCGGGTGACGGCGCCGGACGGCACGACCGTGCGGCTCCGGGACCGGCTCGGCCGGGGGCGGCTCCTGGTGGTGCTCGTCGCCCCCGGGACAGGGGTGTGGGACCGGCGGCACTGGATGAGCGCGGGCGTGATGCCGCGGCTCGCCGAGGCGGTTCGGGCGCTGCCGGTGAAGGCCGAACTGCTGGTGACGGAGGCGTACCCGGGCGCGGTCGCCCACACCGTCCTGCTGGTGCGCCCCGACGGGCACCTGGTCGCCTCGTTCCCGGGGGTCAGGCCGGACGAGCTGTACGCGGCGGCTGACGCGACCCGGGGCGGCAAGGCGGAGCCCTCGGCGAGCGGGGACGAGCGGAAGGCGATCACGCGGGGGTCCACGCCGAGCGACCGTACCGCGGACATCAATTGACCCTCGCGGGCGCACATGGTGTACTCCGGAGCGTGACCGACACCGATGTGCGCCTGTGGCGGAGGGTCCATATGGATCTCCTCCGTTTCGCGGGCTGCGTGTGTCGCCCGTCCTGCTGAATTCGCCCTTCCCTCGCGCGCTCCCGGCCGCCGACCGATGTCGGCGTGGCCCGTCGCGCGGCTCTCCCGCGAACTTCCAGGACGGTTCTCCGTGCCCCAGCCCGCCCTCCCCTCCCCCGCCGTACCCTCGCCCTCCGTCGCCTCCTCGCGCCCCGTCGGCCCGCCCGCCTCGGTGGCGCCGACGGCGGCCGATCTGCTGGACTTCGTCCGTCGGACGGCCGCGGACGACGCGCTGATCGACTCCCTCCCCCTCGATCCCGAGGGCCGTACGTGGGTGCGGCTCGACGGCCCCGGTGGCAGCGAGGCCTGGCTGATCGGCTGGCCGCCCGGCACGGGCACCGGCTGGCACGACCACGCCGAGTCGCACGGCGCGTTCACCACGGCGCGCGGCGCGCTGCGGGAGAGCTCCCTCGCGGTACGCCTGCCGGCCGGCGGCTGGAAGACCCTGGAGCTGGCCGACGGTGTCGACCGGGCGCGGCGCCTGCCGGCGGGCAAGGGGCGCGCGTTCGGGCAGCACCACGTGCACGAGGTGCTCAACGACTCCGCCGACGCGCACGCCGTCTCGGTCCACGCGTACTATCCGCCGCTCCCGTTGATCCGGCGTTTCAGCCGGTCGGGCGCGGTGCTCCGTCTTGAGCAGGTCGAGCGTCCGGAGGACTGGCAGTGAGTGAGCGGGTGGAGCGCCGGGAGCGACTGGCGGGCGAGGGCGCGGGCGCGCGGGTGCCCGAGCAGGAGCGGGTGGCCGAGCGGGAGCGGGTGGCCGAGCCGGTCGGGATCGACGAGCTGTTGGAGCGGGTCAGGTCGGAGATCGACCGGATCGAGGCCCGGGCGGCCCACGAGGCGTACGAGGCGGGTGACGCGCTGCTGGTCGACACCCGGTACGCGGCGCTGCGCGCGCGGGACGGGCTGATTCCCGGCGCGCTGATCGTGGAGCGCAACGAGCTGGAGTGGCGGCTCGACCCGTGGGGCAGCCACCGGGCCCCGGAGGCGGACAGCCACGACCTGCGGGTGGTGGTCTTCTGCAACGAGGGGTACGCGTCCTCGCTGGCGGTGGCGTCCCTGCGGCAGTTGGGGCTCCACCGGGCGACGGACGTGATCGGCGGCTTCCAGGCCTGGAAGGAGGCCGGCCTGCCGGTCCTGCCACCGGGCCCACCGGGAACGCCCGCGTAGCGGTTCGGGCCCGGGACCGCCGGATCCCCGGGGCCCTGTGCCCGGGTCCCCGTGCCCCGGGGTCAGAAGGGCTCGTCGAGGCCCTCCGTGTCCTCGCCCTCGGCCTCCAGGGCCTGGCGGACGACTCTGAGGGCCATGCCCTCGGGGTAGCCCTTGCGGGCGAGCATCCCCGCGAGGCGGCGCAGCCGGCGGTCCCGGTCGAGGCCCCGGGTGGCGCGGAGCTTGCGGTCGACGAGCTCGCGGGCCGTGATCTCCTCCTGCTCGGAGTCCAGTTGACCCACGGCGTCCTGGATGAGGGAGGGGTCGACGCCCTTGGTGCGCAGTTCGCGCGCGAGAGCCCGGCGGGCGAGTCCTCGCCCGTGGTGCCGGGACTCCACCCAGGCGTCGGCGAAGGCGGCGTCGTCGATCAGCCCGACGTCCTCGAAGCGGGAGAGGACCTCTTCGGCGACCTCGTCGGGGATCTCACGCTTGCGCAGGGCGTCGGCGAGTTGTTTGCGCGTACGGGGGGTCCCGGTGAGCAGGCGCAGGCAGATGGCCCGCGCCCGCTCAGCCGGATCCTGGGGCGACAGCTCCTTCTCGGCCCTCGACGAGTCGGGGCTGTCGCCCGGCCATTCGGTGCGACCGGTCACTGGCTCAGCTCTTGGCCGCCGGGGCCTTGGTCGCCTTGGTGGCCTTGGCCGCCGGGGCGGTCTTGGCCGTGTCGTCCGTCGCGGTGGCGGCAGCCGCCTCCGCGCCGTCCGCGGTCTCCTCGGCCGGAGCGGCACCCGGCCGGACGCCGACGCCCAGCTTCTCCTTGATCTTCCGCTCGATCTCGTTGGCGAGGTCGGGGTTGTCCTTCAGGAAGTTGCGGGCGTTCTCCTTGCCCTGGCCGAGCTGGTCGCCCTCGTACGTGTACCAGGCACCGGCCTTGCGGACGAAGCCGTGCTCCACGCCCATGTCGATCAGGCCGCCCTCACGGCTGATGCCCTGGCCGTAGAGGATGTCGAACTCGGCCTGCTTGAAGGGCGGCGCGACCTTGTTCTTGACGACCTTGACGCGCGTGCGGTTGCCGACGGCGTCGGTGCCGTCCTTGAGGGTCTCGATACGGCGGATGTCGAGACGCACCGAGGCGTAGAACTTCAGGGCGCGGCCACCGGTCGTGGTCTCCGGCGAGCCGAACATGACACCGATCTTCTCGCGGAGCTGGTTGATGAAGATCGCGGTGGTCTTGGACTGGTTGAGCGCGCTGGTGATCTTCCGGAGGGCCTGGCTCATCAGTCGGGCCTGGAGACCCACGTGCGAGTCGCCCATCTCGCCCTCGATCTCCGCGCGCGGGACGAGCGCGGCGACGGAGTCGATGACGATCAGGTCGAGGGCGCCGGAGCGGACCAGCATGTCGACGATCTCGAGGGCCTGCTCACCGTTGTCCGGCTGGGACAGGATGAGGTTGTCGATGTCGACGCCGAGCTTCTTGGCGTACTCGGGGTCGAGGGCGTGCTCGGCGTCCACGAAGGCGACCTGACCGCCGGCCTTCTGCGCGTTGGCCACGGCGTGCAGGGTCAGGGTCGTCTTACCGGAGGACTCCGGGCCGTAGATCTCCACGACACGGCCGCGGGGCAGGCCGCCGACGCCGAGCGCGACGTCGAGGGCGGTCGAGCCGGTGGAGATCACCTCGATCGGCTCCTGGGTGCGGTCGCCCATGCGCATCACGGCACCCTTGCCGAATTGCCGTTCAATCTGCGCGAGCGCGGCGTCGAGAGCCTTCTCGCGGTCGGTACCTGCCATGGGTTCCACCCGGTTTGCTTGAGTCGATCGCTTCATGTGAAAGACGCTAACCCCTGCCACTGACAATGGGCCCCGGCGTCCCTCCGACCTGTGGATAACTCGCCCACAACCCCGCGATACCAAGGGCCGGAATCCCATAAGAATGGATGTTCGATTTTGGTGTCAAGCGCACCACGCGGGTCGGCCCTCCTAAGCTGGAGGGACCGCTGGGGGGCTGCTGCGGGACTGCCGGGGGACCGGCGCAACGCCCAGGAAGGTGGGTCCGACCGTGCAGCCGAGTGAGATCACCGAGGTCCTGAACCGTCCGATCAGCCGAGAGCTGCTGGCCCGCGACGTGACCCGGCTGGCGTACGTCGCCGAGGACGGCACTCCCCGGGCGATTCCGATCGGCTTCGCCTGGAACGGCGCGGAAGTCGTCATGTGCACCCCGCCCAACGCACCCAAGCTGGCGGCCCTGCGCGTCAACCCGGCGGTGGCCCTGACCATCGACACCGAGGTCCACCCGCCGAAGATCCTGCTCATCCGCGGCCGGGCCGCGCTGGACGCCGTCGACGGCATCCCGGACGAGTACCTCCAGGCGAACAGCTCGTACGTGATGACGCCCGAGCAGCGGGTCGTCTGGGAGGCCGAGGTCCGTTCGCTCTACACCGACGGCATGGTCCGGATCGTCGTGACCCCGACGTGGGCGAAGCTGATCGACTTCGACACGACCCTGCCGACCGCGGTCGAGGAGCTGATGCGCGCGCGTGAGGAGCGTCGACGCGTCTGAACGGCCCCCCGCCGCACCCGCCTATCCTTCCTGACATGGCCCTCCCCTTCCGCGTCCGTGGCGGCGGCATGCCCCCGCGGACCGCCGATGCCGTCGTGGCCCTGGTCGTCACCCTCGTCGTGACCGTCTGGACGCTCCTGTCCGCGCGGAACGTGGACGAGCCGGTGGCCAGGACGGTCGTCGCCTGGGCGCTGATCGCGGTCGGCTGCGGGGCGCTCGCCTTCCGGAGGCGGGCTCCCGTCGCCGTGGCCGTCGTCACCCTGCTCGCCTGCGTCGGCTACTACCCGGTGTCGGCGCAGGACGGGCCGCTGATGATCTCCTTCGCTCTCGCGCTCTACACGACGGCCGCGGAGGGTCGGTTCGTCGCCGCGGTCGCGCTGGCCGCCGTCACCCTGCTCGCCGTCGGCCTCGGCGAACTCCGGCAGGAGAGCGGGCATCGGCAGATCGACGACACCTCGCTCGCGATGCTGTCCGGCTGGCTGATCAGCCTCGTCGCCGTCGGCCGCGCCCAGCGGACCCGGATCGCCTATCTCCACGAAGTGGAGCAGCGGGCGCTGGCCGCCGAGCGCGAGCAGGAGGCGCGCGCACGGCAGAGCGCCACCGAGGAGCGGCTGCGGATCGCCCGGGAGCTGCACGATGTGCTCGGCCACAGCATCTCGCTGATCAACGTGCAGTCCGGGGCGGTGCTCCACCGGCTGAGCAAGAAGCCGGAGCCCGAGATCGCGTTGGCCTCCGCCGAGGAGGCGCTGGAGGCGGTGAAGGCCACCAGCAAGGACGCGCTGCGCGAGCTGCGCGCCACGCTCGGGGTGCTCCGCCAGGCCGACGAGGCCGCGCCGACCGGCCCGACGTCCGGGCTCGCCCTGCTCGGGGAGCTGGTCGAGCGGGCCAGGAGCACGGGCCTCGACGTCCGCACGGAGCTGACGGGCACTCCCGTACCGCTGGCGCCGCCGGTGGACCTCGCCGCGTACCGGATCGTCCAGGAGTCGCTGACGAACGTGACCCGGCACTCCGGTGCCCGTACCGCCACGATCGCCCTCGACTGGCGCGCCGACGAGCTGCGGTTGCGCATCGAGGACGACGGCGAGGGGGCGCCCGAGGAGCTGCCGCTGGGCAGCGGCATCCGGGGCATGGCGGAGCGGGCCCGGGCCTTCGGCGGCGAACTGACCGCGCACAGCACCGCCGAGGGCTTCCGGGTGGACGCCCGGCTGCCGCTCGGCGCACCCGCGTCCACGACCACCACGTCCGAGGGGGACCCCCGATGATCCGCGTCGTACTCGCCGACGACCAGACCCTGGTCCGGGCCGGCTTCCGGTCGATCCTGGCCGACGAGGACGACATCGAGGTGGTCGGGGAGGCCGGGGACGGCGAGCAGGCGATCGTGCTCGCCCGCGAACTGCGCCCGGACGTGGTCCTGATGGACATCAGGATGCCTGTCCTCGACGGCCTGGAGGCCACCCGCAGGATCACCTCCGACGCCCGCCTGGAAGGCGTCCGGGTGGTCATCCTGACCACTTTCGACGTCGACGACCACGTGTACGGCGCGCTGCGCGCCGGGGCGAGCGGCTTCCTCGTCAAGGACACCGAGCCGATGGAACTGCTGCACGGGGTACGGGTGGTGGCCCGCGGCGACGCGCTGATCGCCCCGGCCGTGACCCGCAGGCTGATCGCGGAGTTCGCCGGCCGCTCCAAGCAGCCGGATCCGAGCCCGCGCCTGAACGCCCTCACCGAGCGGGAGCGCGAGGTGATGGGCCTCGTGGGGGCGGGGCTCTCCAACGACGAGATCGCCCAGCGCCTGGTGCTCTCTCCCGCGACCGCGAAGACCCACGTCAGCCGGATCATGACCAAGCTGGATGTGCGGGACCGGGCGCAGCTGGTGATCCTGGCCTACGAGTCGGGGATGATCACGCCCGGCTGGATGGGCTGAGAGCCCTCGTTTCCCAAGGAGCACGGGCTGAGGGCCCGCGTCCTCTAGGGGGCACGGGCTGAGGGCCCGTGTCCCCTAGGGGGCACGCGCGCGTGGGCGCAACTGCCGGGGTACGCGCGCGTGGGGCGCCGCAACCCCTGGGGTACGGCCACTGACCACCGCGGGGCGACGCGGGCGCCGTAGCCGTACGCCGACGCTGACGGCGTGAACCCAGACGTCCTCGATCTCGCCCGGCTCCAGTTCGCCCTCACGGCGGGCGGCCACTTCCTCTTCGTCGCACTGACGCTGGGGCTCGCGACGGTGGTCGCGGTCCTCCAGACGGTGGCGACGATCGGGCGGAAGCCCCTGCACGCGCGCATGGTCCGCTACTGGGGCCAGCTGTACGTGATCAACTACGCGGTCGGGATCGTCACCGGCATCGTGATGGAGTTCCAGTTCGGCATGAGCTGGAGCGGCCTGACGCACTACGCGGGCAATGTCTTCGGCGCCTCGCTCGCGGTCGAGACGATCGTCGCGTTCTTCGTCGAGTCGACCTTCCTCGGGTTGTGGATCTTCGGCTGGCAGCTCGGGGGTCCGGGGGTTTCCCCTGGAAAGAGGGGCTACCGGTGGGTCCATCTGGCGATGATCTGGGTCGTCACCCTGACCGCGTACCTCTCGGCGTACTGGATCCTCGTCTCCAACGGCTTCCTCAACCACCCGGTCGGGTACCGGGTGGCCGAGGGCGGCGACACGCTCGTCCTGGACGACCCGGTCGCCGTCCTGACCAACCCCTCGGCGCTGCTCGCCTTCGGGCACATCCTCGCGGGGGCGCTGCTCACGGCCGGCTTCTTCGTGGCCGGGGTCAGCGCGTACCACCTGTTCCGGCGGACGCCCGAGTGGGAGTTCTTCGGCCGGAGCCTGCGGATCGGGGTGTTCCTCTCCTTCCCCGCGCTGATGGTCACGGCCGTCTTCGGCGGCATCCAGTTCGCCGCGCTGAGCACCTTCCAGCCCATGAAGTCGGCCGTGTTCGGCCAGAAGACATCCGAGATCGCGCGGATCCAGGCGGACATGGTCGCCCGGTTCGGCCCCGGGGACTACGTCCCCTCCGAGGCGTGGACCCGCGGCGGCGGTCTCATCATGCTCATCTGCTTCGCCCTGATGATGTACTTCACCTTCGCCGGCGTGATCCTGGCCTGCTTCAAGAAGGTCGTCCTCCGCTTCCGGCTCTGGCATCTGGCCCTCATGGCCGCCGTGCCGCTGCCGTACCTCGCGATGATCAGCGGCTGGGTGTTCCGCGAGGCCGGCCGCCAGCCCTGGGTCGTGTACGGCCTGCTCAAGACCGAGGACGCGGTCTCCGACCTCTCCCCCGGCGCCATGCGCGCCTCGCTGATCGTCTTCACCAGCCTCTTCGGGCTGCTCGCCGTCCTCAACGCCTGGCTGCTCGCCCGCACCGCCCGCCGGGGCCCGGTCGACGAGGGCCTCGGCCACGACGACCGGGGCGGATCCGGCGACGGGCCCGACACCACGTCCGGAGACGGGCCCGACGGCGGCCCCGAGGACCCCGCCGACTCCCTGCCCGCCACGAGCTACTGAGGAGCCCGGCCGTGGAAACCCTCGCCATCGTCCTGCTCGCCTTCTTCGCCACCGGCTACTTCGTGCTCGCGGGCGCGGACATCGGAACCGGGATGCTCAGCCCGTACCTCGGGCGCTCCGACCACGAACGCCGGCTCGTCATCGCCTCCTTCGCGCCCTTCTTCCTGGGCAACGAGGTGTGGCTGATCGCCACGGCGGGCGTGCTCGTCGGCTGCTTCCCCGACCTCGAAGGGGAGCTGCTGTCCGGCCAGTTCGCGGTCCTCGTGCCCCTGCTGGGCGGCTGGATCGTCCGTGACATCGGGCTGTGGTCGCGCGGCCGGGGACCGGGCCGACGCTGGCGGGCGGCCTGCGACGGCGCCGTGGTGTGCGGCAGCTGGACGGTCGCGCTGTCCTGGGGGTGGCTGCTGGCCGCGCCGCTGACCGGTTCGCCGTACGAGCGGGCCGACGGCGCGACCGCGGTGCTCGTCGCGCTCGCCACGGCGGCTCTGTTCGCCGCGCACGGGCTCGGCTTCGCCACGCTCCGGCTGACGGGGCTGCCGTACGAACGCGCCCGACTGCTGGTGGGGCGCACCGGAAGGTGGCAGTCCTTCGCGCTCACCGCGGCCCTCCTCGGGGCCCTGCCGCTGCTCGCCGGGAGCGCCCTCCCGCTGACCGAGCGGGCCGCCGACGGCGCCACGCTCGCCCTGCTCGTGCCCGCCCTGCTCGTCGTCACCCCGTTCCTCGTGGCCGCCCAGGTGTGGACCTGGCGCACCTTCCGGCACCGGGTGACCCGTCCCTCGTACCTGTGACTCCCGGACGTACCGAGACTCCCGGACCTACCTGCGACTCCCAGAAGGGAAACGATCATGACCACCACGCGGGACACCGCACCACCGCTGCCGTCGCCTCCGCCGAACGCGCGGCGGGGCAGCGTCTTCGAGCGCCTGGCCGGCTTCTCGTACCGCCACCGCTGGTCCGCGGTGCTGCTGTGGATCGTGGTGGTCGCCGCCGCGACCGGCGCGTCGACGGCCGTCGGGAGCGCGTACCACAACGACTTCTCGCTGCCCGGCACGGATGCGCAGGCGGCCAGGACCGTCCTGGAGCGGCACGGCTCCGGGCAGGCCACGGACGCCACCCTCCAGATCGTCGTCAAGGACGAGCGGGGCGTCCGGGAGAAGACCGTCCACGCGCGCGTGGAGGGGCTGCTCGAGACGGTCGAGAAGCTCCCCGGCGTGACGGACGTCCGCAGCCCGTACGAGGAGAGGGCGGCGGTCTCCGCCGACGGCGCCGTCGCCTACGCCACCGTCACCCTCGACGGGACCGCGGAGAACGCCGACCGCGAGGAGGTCCTGAAGATCATCGACACCGTGCGGGCGGCCCAGGGCGACGGACTGACCGCCGCCGTCGGCGGAGAGGCGGCGCGCGGCGCCGAGGAGGGCGGCGGCGGTCCGGCCGAGGGCGCCGGCATGCTGGGCGCCCTCGTGATCCTGGTCTTCCTGTTCGGCTCCCTCGTCGCGGCGAGCCTGCCCGTGGTCACCGCGCTCTTCGCGGTCGGCAGCTCCATCGGGCTCATCGCGCTCGCCTCGCACGTAGCGAACGTCGCGGACTTCACCCCGCCGATCATGATGCTGGTCGGCCTCGGGGTCGGCATCGACTACGCGCTGCTGATCTTCTCCCGGCACCGCGCCGAACTGCTGCACGGCGCCGAGCCCGAGCAGGCGGCCAGGACCGCGCTCGACGCGGCCGGGCGCACGGTCTTCTTCGCGGGCTGCACGGTGATCATCGCGCTGATGGGGCTCGTCGTGCTGGGCCTCGGCTCGCTGCAGGGCGTGGCGCTCGCCGTCGCCCTGACCGTCCTCGTCACGATGGCCGCCTCGCTCACCCTGCTCCCGGCGCTGCTCGCCCTCTTCGGGCGGCGTATCCAGCGGCAGGTCGCCCGGCGGGCCGCGAAGGCGACCCGGCCGGAGGGCGCCCGGTGGCGGGCCCTGGCGACGGCCGTGCAGAAGCGGCCGTGGACGGCGCTGCTGGTCTCCGCGGTGGCCCTGGGCGCGCTCGCCGCGCCCGCGCTCGACCTGCGGCTCGGCTTCGCCGACGCAGGCAACGACGCCCCGGCGAAGTCCAGCAGGCAGGCGTACGACCTGCTGGCCGAGGGCTTCGGGCCCGGTTTCAACGGGCCTCTGATCGTGGTCGCGGACGGCGGCGGCGACCAGGCCGGGGCCGCGCTGCGTCAGGCCCTGCAGAACACCGACGGCATCGCGGCGGCGACCGCGCCGATCCCGACACGGGACGCGGCCGTCTCGACCGTCATCGCCTTCCCCGAGTCGGCGCCCCAGGCCGAGGCGACCTCGGAGCTCGTCGACCGGCTCCGCTCGGACGTCCTGCCGCCGGTGGAGCGGGCGACCGGCGCCGACCTGCTGGTCGGCGGACCGACGGCGGCGACCGAGGACTTCGCCGCCACGGTCGCCGACCGGATGCCGCTCTTCGTGGCCGTCGTCGTCGGCCTCTCCATGCTCCTGCTGCTCCTCGTCTTCCGGTCCGTACTGATCCCGGTCAAGGCGGCGCTGCTCAATCTGGTGAGCATCGGAGCGGCCCTCGGGGTGATCACCCTGGTCTTCCAGCACGGCTGGTTCGGGGTGGAGCCTGGCCCGGTCGAGGCGTTCATCCCGGTGATGATCTTCGCGATCGTCTTCGGTCTCTCGATGGACTACGAGGTCTTCCTGCTGTCCCGGATCCACGAGGAGTGGGAGCGCACCCAGGACCCGGAAGGGGCGGTACGGGAGGGCCTCGCGGCGACCGGGAAGGTCATCACGGCCGCCGCGGCGATCATGATCGTGGTGTTCTCCGCCTTCGTCCTCAGCCCCGACCGGATGCTCCAGCAGTTCGGGCTCGGCCTCGCGGTGGCGATCCTGCTGGACGCGTTGGTGATCCGCTGTCTGATCGTGCCCGCCGTGATGCAGCTGCTGGGCCGGCGCGCGTGGTGGCTCCCGGCCCCGCTGGCTCGGATCCTGCCGAAGGTCCGGCTGGAACGCGCCTGACGTCCGGTCGAACCGCCGCTCAGGGGCGGGCGCCGTCCTCGTCGGACGGGGCCTGCCCCTGATCCTTCTTGTGGTGCAGCGCCTTCTGGAGCCGGGCCACGACGGCCTCCCCGTAGCGCCGGTGGCCGTGCACGCGCGGGTCGTCGGTCACGTCGTACCGCTTCACGTAGGCGCCCAGGAAGGCCTGGAGGGTGGCGACTGCCGGGATCGCGATCAGGGCACCGACCGCGCCGAGCAGGGCCGTACCGGCGATCACGGAGCCGAACGCGACCGCCGGGTGGATGTCCACCGTCTTGGACGTCAGCTTCGGCTGGAGGACGTAGTTCTCGAACTGCTGGTAGACCACGACGAACGTCAGCACCCACAGCGCGTACCAGGGGTCCTCGGTGAACGCGATCAGCATGGGCAGCGCGCCCGCCAGGTACGTACCGATGGTGGGGATGAACTGCGAGACGAGGCCCACCCAGACCGCGAGCGCCGGCGCGTAGGGGACGCCGAGGATCTCCAGCAGGATGAAGTGCGCGACGCCGGAGATCAGGGCCATCAGGCCGCGGGAGTACAGATAGCCGCCGGTCTTGTCGACGGCGATCTCCCAGGCCCGCAGGACCTCGGTCTGCCGGGCCGGGGGCAGGACGGAGCAGAGCGCGCGGCGCAGCCGGGGCCCGTCGGCGGCGAAGTAGAACGAGAACAGGAAGATCGTCAGCAGCTTGAACAGGCCGCCGAGGACGGTGGCCGAGACGTCGAGGACGCCGCTGGCGCTGTTCTGCACGTACTTCTGGAGCCAGTCGGAGCGCAGGAGACTGTCCTGGACCTCGACGCGGGACAGCTCGGTGTGGAACGTCTGGTTGATCCAGTTGATCAGTGAGTCGAGGTACTTGGGGAAGTTCTCGACCATGTCGACGATCTGGCCCGCGAGCATCGAGCCGAGCAGGACGACGAAGCCCACACCGAAGACGAGCACGGCGAGGAAGACGAGGAACGTGGCGAGTCCTCGCCGCATGCCCCGGGCGGCCATCCTGCCGACGGCGGGCTCGATGGCGAGGGCCAGGAAGAACGCGACGACGATGTTGACGAGCAGCCCGATGAGCTGGTGGAACGCCCAGCTGCCCAGTTGGAAGCAGGCGTAGAGCGCGAGGGCGAGGACCATGGCCCGGGGCAGCCAGCGGGGCATCCGGGCGGCGGGCCCGGCCCGCATTCCGGAACCCGGCCCACCGGCGCCGGCCCCGGCTCCGGCCGGGGAGGTCTCGGGCCCGCTCGCCGGGCTCGGGATCGCGCCCCGGGTCGGGGCCGGCACGGAGCCGGACGCGGCCGCTCCCGCCGCCGGGCTCGCGGGCGCCGGCTCGCCGTGCAGGGGGGCGGCGTCGGGCGTCGCCCCGGGCACTCTGCCCACGCGCGATCGCCCCTCCGGCCGTGCCTCCGGGGTTCGCCCGGTCACGGCCTGGTCGAGGGTTCCGTCGGCGGTCGTCTTGCCGGTCTCGTTGCCGGTCGCGTCGGTGTCGTCAGTCGGAGCCACCCCGCCAGTCTCGCGCACCGCGCCGACATTCCGTCCCCGGCGTGACACCGGTCTCGGTCAGCGTCTGTCGGCCGGGACGTCCATGGCGGCGCAGACCGCCCGCCACACGTCCTTCGCCTCCCACCCGGCGTCCAGTGCCTCGTGCACCGTACGGCCGCCCAGTTCGGACATCACATGGTCCCGTGCGAAGGACTCGGCGTAGGAGCCACCGAAGTGGTCCGCCATCCGCTCCCAGAAAATCGTCAACCGCATGAATCCAGTATCCCGCCCCCAAGAGTGCAGCCCGGTCGGTAACCCTTGTCACACGTCCCCGGCGCCCTACGGTCGGACCATGGCTGGAACTCCTCCCGTGGCTCCGCACACCGCTCCACGCGCGCGTGCCGAAAACTTCGTCTGGCTGACGGCCCGTGTGCTCGAACAGCGCCGGTTCGCCTACCACTTCCTGCGCGGTGGCGCGGAACCGGTCGAGGTGGCGCTCTCGGCCTACCTCAACGAGGACGGCGGCTACGGCCACGCCCTCGAACCGGATCTGCGCGGCCCGGTCAGCCAGCCGCTGCACACCGGGCACGCCCTGCGGGTCCTGGACTCCGTCGGCCGCTGCGGCGGGCTGCGGATCGAGCGGATCTGCCGGTACCTCACCGAGGTCTCCACCCACGACGGGGCGCTGCCCGCCGTCCACCCGTCCCAGCGCGGCTACCCCGCGGCGCCGTTCGTGCCGATCGTCGACGATCCGCCCAGCGCGCTGCTCACCACCGGCCCCGTGGTCGGCCTGCTCCACCGCAACCAGGTGTGGCACGCCTGGCTGTTCCGGGCGACCGAGTTCTGCTGGTCGGCGGTCGAGTCGCTGGAGAAGTCGCACCCGTACGAGATCGAGGCCGCCGTCGCCTTCCTGGACGGCGTCCCGGACCGGTCGCGGGCCCAGGCCGTCGCCGACCGGCTGGGGAGGCTGGTGCGCGAGCAACGCCTTGCGGTCCTGGATCCGGAGCGGCTCGACGAGTTCCCCGTGGCACCGGGGTACGCGCCGGAGGAGCACCACTTCCCGTACGACTACGCGCGCGTGCCGGACTCGCTCGCCCGGCGCTGGTTCACGGAGGAGGAGATGGCCCGCTCGCTCGACCACCTGGCCTCGGCCCAGCAGGAGGACGGCGGCTGGCCGGTCACCTGGCGCCGATGGGCACCGGGGACGGCGCTGGAGGCGCGGCCGATCGTGACGATCGAGGCGCTGCGGACGCTGCGCGCCCACGGCCGCCCGATCGACTGACGCCGGGCGCCCTCCCACGCGGTGCGGCGGCCCTGCTCAGCCGGAGTCGTCCGGGGACTCGCGCAGCAGCAGCGCCGCGAGGGCCGTGGCCGTGCCGCGCGGGGTGGCCAGGTCGATGCCGGTGCGCTCGGCGATCTTGGCCAGGCGGTTGTCGACGGTGTTGGGGTGCAGGCCGAGGGCGACCGCGGTCGCGCGGCGGTCCTGGCCCCCGGCGAGGTGGACCCGAAGGGTCTCCAGCAGCTCGGGGCGGTCGGCGACCGGGTCGAGGAGGGCGGCGATACGGCGCCCGCTCTCTCCCGG
Organism: Streptomyces sp. NPDC047981; assembly: GCF_040653315.1. Lineage (NCBI taxonomy): Bacteria > Bacillati > Actinomycetota > Actinomycetes > Kitasatosporales > Streptomycetaceae > Streptomyces > Streptomyces sp. NPDC047981. The sequence goes on from NZ_JBEZNQ010000064.1 coordinate 29,301, forward strand.
CCGGGAGAGGTGGTACTCCAGCAGGACGTCGTCGAGCCGGTGGAGCCCGGGCGGCAGTCCACACGCGCGTGCCACCCGCAGGATCTCCCCCGCGGTGCGGGCCGCCTCGGGTACGTCGGCCGGCGTCGCCGCGGGGACCGCGGCGACCCGCAGGGGCGAACCGGCGGCGCGCGCGAGGCGCGCGGTGAGATCCTCGGGCGGCTCTCCGCCACCGGGTGCGATGGCCCGTCCCAGATCCGTCCCCGCGTCGAGCAGGGCGGGCACCTCCACTCCGAAGGAGTGGTCGAGGGCGGTCTGGATCCGGCGGAGCCGCCGGCGCACGGCGACGTCCTCCTCGGGCGGTACTCCGTCCGCGCCCAGGGCCAGGACCAGACAGGGCCCGTCGATGCCGAGCCGCTCCAGCAGGCCGGGGCCGGGTGGCGAGGTGCCGTCGAGGAGACCGCGTACGAGCGAGCGGCGCTGGGCGCGCTGCTCGGCCTCCAGGGCGGAGCGCTCGTCGAGGTAGGTCTCGGCGACGGCGCCGACGATCTCGTCGTGGGACGCGAGGAGCAGGTCGGCCAGCTCGACGAGCGCCGCCTCGTCGCCGGGTTCGGCCGCCTCGCGGAGGGCCTGCCACAGCACGTACATCCCGAGGGCGTGGGTGCGCAGCAGAAGATGCAGCGGCATGCCTTCCTCGGCCCGCTGGGCGGCCCTCTCGCGGAACAGCCGCCCGGCGCCCGGGGTGGCGGCCGCGTCCGGGTCGAGGGCCTGCCGGAGGAAGAGCCGCACACCGTGCCGTACGGTCGCGGCGATCTCCAGGTCCTTCATCTCGTTGGGCAGACCTGCGTACCCGGGGATCCGTTCGAAGGATTCGCGGGCCATGCGCCGGGCCAGTTCGTTGACCCTCGGCTCGCAGCGCTGGGCGAGCGCCCGCGCCGCTTCGGACACCTCGGCCATCACGCCACCTCCCGACTGTGACGGGTCACAGTACCGGCGCCCGGAGGGTGTGACGCGGCCGGGTGTCGTAGCTCCGTCGACGGGCCGAAACTCGGTGGCCAGGCGTTCCGCCGCACCCGCACCGAAGGAGCCCCCGATATGACCGAGCACAACCCTGGCGCGCTCGACTATCCGACGTACATCGACCGGGTCTGGCGGGGCGAGGACACGCTGCTGGCGCATGTCACGGGCGCCTTCACCTCGGAGAGGCTGTTCACGGTCCGCGAGGGGGTCGGCTTCTTCCCCGCGTTCGCGAACGTCGCCGCCTTCGACACGGGCGCCGGCCTCGTCCTCGTGGACTCGGGCGACATACGGACGGCCGGTCTCCTGCACACGGCCGTCCGCGCGTTCAGCCCCGACCCCGTCAGGGCGGTCGTCTACACCCACGGCCATGTCGACCATGTCTTCGGGGTAGGCCCTTTCGACCAGGAGCCCGTACGCCCCGAGGTCATCGCGCACGAGGCCGTCGCCGCCCGCTTCGACCGGTACGTCGAGACCTCCGGCTACAACACCTGGATCAACCGCAGGCAGTTCGGCGTACCGTCCCTGGAGTGGCCCACCGAGTACCGCCACCCGGACACCACCTACCGCGACCGGATGACCGTCCGTCACGGCAGGTTGACGTTCGAGCTGTTCCACGCGCGCGGGGAGACCGACGACCACACCTATGTGTGGGTCCCCGAGGTGCGGACCCTCTGCACCGGTGATCTCTTCATCTGGAACTCCCCCAACGCGGGCAACCCGCAGAAGGCCCAGCGCTACCCGGAGGAGTGGGCGCGGGCCCTGCGGGCGATGGCCGGACTGGGCGCCGAGGTGCTGCTCCCGGGCCACGGCATCCCGATCGTCGGCGCGGACCGGGTGGCGCAGGCCCTGGACGACACCGCGAGCCTGCTCGAATCGCTGTGCGCGCAGACCAGGGACCTGATGAACGCGGGGCTCCGCCTGGACGCGGTGATCCACGGCGTCAAGGCCCCCCAGGAGCTGCTCGCGAAGCCGTACCTCCGTCCCGCCTACGACGAGCCGGAGTTCGTCGTACGGAACCTGTGGCGGCTCTGGGGTGGTTGGTACGACCAGAACCCCGCGCACCTCAAGCCCGCGCCGGAGGCGGCGGTGGCCGCCGAACTCGCGGCGGCCGCCGGTGGAGCGCTCGTTCTGGCACGACGCGCGTCCCGGCTCCTCGCCGAGGGCGAGCTGCGGCTCGCCTCCCATCTCGCGGAGACGGCGGCCCTGGCCGCGCCCGAGGACGTCGAGGTGGCCCGGGTGCGCGCCGAGGTCTACGCGACGCGTGCGGAGCGGGAGACCTCGACCATGGCGCGCGGGGTGTTCCACTGGGCGGCCGCGGAGTCGGCGGCGGTCGCCGAGGGGACGGACGTCACCACCGAGCTGACCCGCTCGGCCGAGGGACGGGCGCGGGCGGGCGGCGCGATCAGTGTCGGGGTGGTCCAGGAGTCCGGCCCGTCCGCCGGTGGGTCGTCGCCGTCCGCCGCTACGCCCGACGGCGCGGACCCGTGCTGCTGAGCAGGGCGGTGGGGCGGAGCACGAGCACGACGGGTCCCTGGGCGACGACCTGGCTCCTGCTCTGCTTCATGCTGGTCAACTTCGCGGACAAGGCGGTCCTGGGGCTCGCGGGCCCGGGCATCATGCGCGAGTTCGGCATCTCCCGGCAGGAGTTCGGGATGGCGCAGGCGGCCTTCTTCGCCCTCTTCTCGGTGTCGGCGCTCGCGGTCTCGGCGCTCACCCGGAGGATCCGGACGCCGCTGTTGCTCCTGGCGATGGCGCTGCTGTGGTCGGCGGCGCAACTGCCGATGGTGTGGACCGCGGCCGGTTTCGGCACCCTGGTGGCCACCCGGATCCTGCTGGGCGCGGCGGAGGGGCCCGCGGCGCCGGTCGCCGTCCACCATCTGCACGGCTGGTTCGGCCAGCGGGACCGGACGCTGCCGACGGCGGTCCTGATGGTGGGGGCGGCGGCCGGAGTGGCGGTCGCGGCGCCCGCCCTGTCCGCGGTGATCTCCGCGTGGGGCTGGCGCTGGGCGTTCGGCGCGGTCGGTCTGATCGGGCTCGTCTGGGCGGCGGTGTGGCGGCGGTACGGCTCCGAGGGGCCGCTGGCGCCGCCGGTGGGGACCGTAGGAGACGGGACCGCGCGGGACGGCGAGGTCCCGCTGCGGCGGATCCTGCTGAGCGGTACGTTCCTGACCGCCTGCGCCGGCTCCTTCGCCGCGTACTGGCTGATGAGCTCGAAGCTGACCTGGCTGCCGGACTATCTGGAGACGGTCCTCGGCTGGGACGCGCACCGGGTGGGCCTCATGGTGGGCGCGGGGGCGATCGCCAACGGCGTCGTCCTGCTCGTCCACGGCCTCCTGGCGCAGCGGGCGGCCCGCCGAGGTCGCCGGGGCCTGCTGCCCGCGGGGGCCGGCGCGGGCGTGCTGCTCCTGCTGTCGGCGGCGGCAGTGACCGTCTTCGCGACGGCCGACGCCGACTGGCTGCGGGTGCCGATGATGTTCGGCCCGATGGCACTGGCGCTGGTGATGATGACGGTCGGCCAGACGGCCTGCGCCAGGATCACCCCGCCGTCCCAGCGCGGAGTGGTGCTGGGCGCGGTGGTCGGCGTCTTCGCGCTGGGCGGTGTCCTCGCGCCGCTGGTCCTCGGCGGCATCGTGGACGCCGCCGCGACGACGGCCCAGGGCTACGAGAGCGGCTGGCTGTTCACCGCGGCCCTCCTGGCCGTGGCCGGGGCGGCGACCACCGCCTTCCTCCGCCCTGAGCGCGACGCGCGACGGCTGGGGGTGCCGGAGACGCCACCGGTCGGGGTGCCGGTGGCGCACTGAGGCGGTGGCCCGGGTCGGGTGAGCCCGCTACCCGCCCAGGGCCCGTACCCCCGCGGTGACGACCACGGCCGCGCCGACGACGACCAGGAAGGGGGCGCGCAGGACCAGGGCGACGGCCGCCGCGGCCACACCGGCCGCGCGGGCGTCCAGGACGACCCCCGAGCCCTCCCCGAAGGTCTGCTGGGCGGTCAGCGCCGCGAGCAGGGCGACCGGGAGCAGGGCGGCGAGACGCTGGACGAGCGGTCGTTCCAGAGCGCCCGCGGGCACCAGGAGCCCGAGCAGCTTGACCAGGTAGCAGCCGACGACCGTGAGGCCGATCGCGATCCAGACGGTCATCGGTCGTCCTCCTTGTCCTTCGCGGCCTCGGCCTTGGCGCCCTCGGCCTTGGAACCCTCGCCGTCGGCGCTCTCGCCGTCGGCGCTCTCGAACGTCAGGCGGCGGCCCCGCAGCCACAGCACCGCGGGCGCGGCCAGCGCCGCCGCCAGGACCGGGACGCCGGCGGGCAGCACGGGCAGCAGTCCGAGGCCGAGCACGACCGCCAGACCGGCCGTGTACCGCTCCGTCGCGGTCTTCAGCATGGGCGCGAGGAGGGCGAGGAAGACGGCGGGTCCCGCCGCGTCCAGACCCCAGGCCTTGGTGTCGCCGATCGCCTCCGCGCCGAGGGCGCCGAGAAGCGTGGTCAGGTTCCACAGGACGTACAGCGTGAGTCCGGTGACGGTGAACCCGATCCGCGCGGCCCGCCTCGTCGGCTGGGCCAGCGCCACGGCGGCCGTCTCGTCGATGACCCATTGCGCGGCGAAGGGCCTGACGGGGCGGGGCAGCGCGAGCAGCTGGGACAGCCGCAGCCCGTAGAAGGCGTTACGGGTGCCGAGGAAGAAGGCGCCGGCCGCGGCCGTGAAGGGGTTCCCGCCGGCCGCCAGCGCTCCCACCAGCGCGAACTGCGAGGCGCCGGTGAAGACGAGCAGGCTGAGCGCGCAGGTCTGGAGCAGGGTGAGCCCGGACCCGGCGGAGGTGACGCCGAAGGCGAAGCCGGAGAGGCCGACGGCGATCCCGACACCGAGCGCGTCGCGCACGACCGCCGAGTCCGCCTTGGTCGACTCCCGTATGACTGGGGGTGCTGTCTGTTCTGCCACGTCAGCGACGGTACGGGGGGTGCCCGCGCGCGGTCTTGTACGTTCTTGCGCCCTGGTCCCCGCGCTCGGGCGCCCGGCCTCCCCGCTCGGGCGCCTGGCCTCCCCGCTCGGGCGCCCGGCCTCCCCGCTCGGGCGCCTGGCATCCGTGGTCGGGACCCTCGCCCTCCTCCTGGCTACGCCGCCCGCGAGCGCTGGTACGCGCCGGGCGGCACCCCCACGCTCCGTGCGAAGTGCCGGCTGAGATGCGACTGGTCGGTGAAGCCGACCGCGACGGCCGTCTCCGCGGGTGCCGTCCCGGTGTCCAGGAGCCGCCGGGCCCGCCGCACGCGCGCGTCGGTGAGCCAGGTGTGCGGCGGCATCCCGTACGCGTCGCGGAAGGCCCGCAACAGGGCGAACGGGCTGGTGCCGAGGTCGGCGGCGAGGCGCTCCAGGGTCGGCGGTTCGGTCATCCGCTCCTCCAGGACGGCACGCGCGCGTGCCGCGTTCCGGGCGCCCGCCGAGCGGGGCGCGAGCGGCGCGATCCGGCCGCCGTGACTGCGCAGCATCCTCGCCGTCACCAGGCGCAGCAGGCTGTCGGCGGCCAGCGCGTTGCCCTCCTCGGCGGCGCGGTGGACGCCGATGACGAGCTGGGCGGCGTACGGATCGTCCACGACCGGGGCGGTGAACCCGACGTCGCCGCGGAGCGCGATCGTGTCGGCGGCGATCGACCGGATCAGCGCGGCGTCGGGGTAGATCGTGCGGTACGTCCACCCCTCGGGCACGCCCGCGTGCCCGGTGTGCGGGGTGTCGGGGTTGACCAGGGCGATCTGTCCCGGCCCGGCGTGCACCAGGTCGTCGCGGTAGTGGAAGGCCTCGACGCCGTCGGTGATCGCGGCGAAGACGAAGGTCTCGTGCGTGTGCCGGGCGAAGGCCTTGCGCACGTAGTGGGCGTGCAGCAGGTCGACGCCGGGCAGCTCCGCGTACCGCCAGTACCGTGCGCGTTCGCCAGTCGCCATGTCCCCATTCTGCGCCACGGGACGTCCGTGCCACGAACCGGATATCCCCAGGTCCGGGCGGTTGTCAGTGGCTGGGTGCACGATGGGGGGCATGGTCAGGTCCGCGCTCGACTCGTTCTCCCCCGCGACCCGTGGTTGGTTCACCGGGGCCTTCCACGCGCCCACGGCGGCGCAGGAGGGTGCCTGGCAGGCCATCGGCGCGGGCTCGGACGTGCTCGTCGTCGCCCCGACGGGCTCGGGCAAGACCCTCGCCGCCTTCCTGGCCTCCTTGGACCGCCTGGCGTCCGCCCCGCCGCCGGCGGACCCCAAGAAGCGCTGCCGCGTCCTGTACGTCTCGCCGCTGAAGGCCCTGGCCGTCGACGTCGAGCGCAATCTTCGGTCCCCGCTGACCGGTATCCGCCAGGAGTCGGTCCGCCTCGGCCTGCCCGAGCCGGACGTCAAGGTCGGCATCCGCTCCGGTGACACCCCGCCCGCCGAGCGCCGCGCGCTCGCCACGAAGCCGCCGGACATCCTGATCACGACCCCCGAGTCGCTCTTCCTGATGCTGACCTCCGCCACGCGGGACGCGCTCGCCGGGATCGAGACGGTCATCCTGGACGAGGTCCACGCGGTCGCCGGGACGAAGCGCGGCGCGCACCTCGCGCTCTCCCTGGAGCGGCTCGACGAGCTGTTGCCGCGCCCGGCCCGCCGGATCGGCCTGTCGGCGACGGTCCGCCCGGTGGACGAGGTCGCCCGCTATCTCTCCCCGCAGCGCAAGGTGGAGATCGTCCAGCCGCCGTCCGGCAAGGAGTTCGACCTCTCCGTCGTCGTCCCGGTCGAGGACATGGGGGAGCTGGGAGGCTCCCCCGCCTCCGAGGGCACCGACGGCGGCGACAAGCCCTCGATCTGGCCGCATGTCGAGGAGCGCATCGCCGATCTCGTCCAGGCCCACCGTTCCACGATCGTCTTCGCCAACTCGCGCCGGCTGGCCGAGCGGCTGTGCAACCGGCTCAACGAGATCGCGTACGAGCGCGCCATGGGCGAGCCGCTGCCCGACGACGGCCGGCCACCGGCCGAGATCATGGCGCAGTCGGGGGCCGCGCAGGGCGCGCCCGCGCTCCTCGCCCGCGCGCACCACGGCTCGGTCTCCAAGGAGCAGCGGGCGCAGGTCGAGGAGGACCTGAAGGCGGGCCGGCTGCCCGCCGTGGTGGCCACCTCCAGCCTGGAGCTGGGCATCGACATGGGCGCGGTCGACCTCGTCGTGCAGGTCGAGTCGCCGCCGTCGGTCGCCTCGGGCCTCCAGCGGGTGGGGCGTGCGGGACACCAGGTCGGCGCCGTGTCGACGGGCGTGGTGTTCCCGAAGTACCGGGGCGATCTGGTGCAGGCGGCCGTGGTGACCGAGCGGATGCGCAGCGGCTCCATCGAGTCCATGCGCATCCCCTCGAACCCGCTGGACGTCCTCGCGCAGCAGCTCGTGGCGATGGTCGCCCTGGACACCTGGCAGGTGGACGACCTGCTGGCGGCGGTCCGCAGGGCCGCTCCGTTCGCCTCGCTGCCCGAGTCGGCGTTCACGGCCGTGCTCGACATGCTGGCCGGACGCTATCCCTCGGACGCCTTCGCCGAACTGCGCCCGCGCGTGGTCTGGGACAGGGTCGCCGGCACGGTCACCGGCCGCCCGGGCGCGCAGCGGCTCGCCGTCACCTCCGGCGGCACCATCCCCGACCGGGGCCTCTTCGGGGTCTTCCTCGCCGGTTCCGACCCCAAGAAGGGCGGCGGACGGGTCGGCGAGCTGGACGAGGAGATGGTGTACGAGTCCCGGGTCGGGGACGTCTTCACGCTGGGCACGACCTCCTGGCGGATCGAGGACATCACCCGCGACCGGGTCCTGGTCTCCCCCGCCCCCGGGGTGCCCGGCCGGCTGCCGTTCTGGAAGGGCGACCAGCTGGGCCGCCCGCTCGAACTGGGCCGCGCGGTGGGCGCGTTCCTGCGCGAGGTCGGCTCCCTTGAGACCGAGGACGCCCGGCTGCGCCTCGTCGCCGCGGGCCTGGACGCCTGGGCCGCCGACAACGTGCTCGCGTACCTCACCGAGCAGCGCCAGGCCTGCGGCCACGTGCCGGACGACCGGACGATCCTCGTCGAGCGGTTCCGGGACGAGCTGGGCGACTGGCGGGTCGTCATCCACTCCCCCTTCGGGGCCCAGGTGCACGCCCCCTGGGCGCTGGCCCTGGGGGCCAGGCTCGCCGAGCGGTACGGCATGGACGCGCAGGTGATGCACGCCGACGACGGCATCGTGCTCCGGCTGCCGGACGCCGATCTGATGGGCCTCGACCTCCTGGACCAGGAGCCGGTCGACCCCGGACGGCACCTGGACACGACGTTCGACGCGGACCAGGCCCCGATCGGCGCGGCGGACGCCCTGTTCGACAAGGGCGAGATCAACCAGATCGTCACCGACCAGGTCGGCGGATCGGCCCTGTTCGCCTCCCGCTTCCGCGAGTGCGCCGCACGCGCCCTGCTGCTGCCCAAGCGCAATCCGGGCAAGCGCACCCCGCTCTGGCAGCAGCGTCAGCGCGCCGCCCAACTGCTCCAGGTGGCGAGCGAGTTCGGTTCGTTCCCGATCGTCCTGGAGGCGGTCCGCGAGTGCCTCCAGGACGTCTTCGACGTCCCCGGGCTCGAAGAGCTCATGGGGGACATCGAGTCCCGTCGCGTCCGGCTCGTCGAGGTGACGACCCCCGAGCCGTCCCCCTTCGCCCGCTCCCTCCTCTTCGGTTACGTCGCCCAGTTCCTGTACGAGGGAGACTCCCCGCTCGCCGAGCGGCGGGCCGCCGCCCTCTCCCTGGACTCCCGCCTCCTCGCGGAGCTGCTCGGCCGGGCCGAGCTGCGCGAGCTGCTCGACGCCGACGTGCTGACGGAGCTGGAGCGGGAGCTCCAGTGGCTCACCGAGGACCGCCGGATCAAGGACGCCGAGGGAGTGGCCGACGCGCTGCGCGTCCTCGGCCCGCTCACCGAGGCCGAGTTGACCGCGCGGGGCGGCGAGCCCGGCTGGGTCCACGAGCTGGGCGCGGCACGCCGCGCGATCAGGGTCCGGATCGCGGGCACGGAGCACTGGGCCGCGATCGAGGACGCCGGCCGACTGCGGGACGCCCTCGGCACGGCCCTCCCGGTGGGCGTGCCCGAGGCGTTCACGGAGCCGGTCAAGGACCCTCTGGGCGACCTCCTGGCCCGCCACGCCCGCACCCACGGCCCCTTCACCTCCTCCGAGGCTGCCACACGCTTCGGCCTGGGCCCCGCCGTCACCGAGGGCGCCCTGCAGCGGCTGGCCGCCGCGGGCCGGGTCGTCCAGGGCGAGTTCCACCCCTCCGGGATCGGCCAGGAGTGGTGCGACGCGGCCGTGCTGCGCCGCCTGCGCCGCCGCTCGCTCGCCGCGCTCCGGCACGAACTGGAGCCCGTCCCCCCGGCCGCGCTCGCCACCTTCCTCCCGCAGTGGCAGCACCTGGGAAGCAACGGCCTGCGCGGGATCGACGGCCTCGCCCGCGCCGTCGAGCAGCTGCAGGGAGCGCCCGTACCGGCCTCGGCCCTGGAGAAGCTCATCCTGCCGTCCCGGGTCAGGGACTACTCCCCCGCTCTCCTCGACGAGCTGACCACGACCGGCGAGGTCGTCTGGGCCGGGGCGGGAGCCCTCCCCGGCAAGGACGGCTGGATCTCCCTCTATCTCGCGGACGCGGCCCCCCTGTTGCTCTCACCTCCGCACCCGCTGGAGCAGACCGCGCTCCACGAGTCGGTGCTCACCACCCTGTCCGGCGGCTACGGCCTCTTCTTCCGCCAGATCGCCGACCAGGTCAGGGCCACCACCCACCCGGACGCCACCGACCCCCAACTGGCCGACGCCCTCTGGGACCTGGCCTGGTCGGGCCGGCTCACCAACGACACGCTCGCCCCGCTGCGCTCCCTCCTCGGCTCGGGCCGCACGGCGGGGTCGACGGCCCACCGCGCCAAGCGGACCGTCCCACGCGGCCGTTACGGCACGCTCACCGCCGCCGCCCGGCCCGCGTCCCGGACGGGTCCGCCCACCGTCAGCGGACGCTGGTCGCTGCTCCCGCCCGCCGAACCGGAACCGACCCACCGCGCCCACGCGCTCGCCCGCACCCTGCTCGATCGCCACGGTGTGGTCACCCGGGGCGCCGTCGCCGCCGAGGGGGTCGAGGGCGGTTTCTCCGCGACGTACCGCATCCTGTCCGCCTTCGAGGACAGTGGGCAGGCCCGCCGCGGCTATGTGGTGGAGGGCCTCGGCGCCGCCCAGTTCGCCATGGACGGGGCCGTGGACCGGCTCCGCGCGGCGGCGACGGCCCGGGACCGCGGTGTGGAGGCCGGCGCGGGTCCGCGCGCGGTGGTCCTTGCCGCCGCCGACCCGGCCAACGCGTACGGAGCGGCACTGCCCTGGCCCGAGCCGCCGAGCGGCGCCGGTCACAAGCCCGGCCGGAAGGCGGGCTCCATGGTGGTCCTGGTCGACGGTGAGCTGACGCTCTACATGGAGCGCGGCGGCAAGTCCCTGCTGTGCTGGCCGGACGATCCCGAGGACCCGGCGCTCAGAGCCGCGGCCGAGGCCTTGGCGGCGGCCGCGCTGGCGGGCTCGCTCGGGACGGTCACGGTGGAGCGGGTCAACGGAGCCACGGCCCTCACCTCGCCCCTCGCCCGCGCGCTCGAGACCGCCGGTTTCCACGCCACCCCGAGAGGACTGCGCCTTCGCCCGTAGAAGGCCCATCGTGGAGCGACTCCTGAAGAAGGCGACTCCTGAGGAAGTCCGATCGGGGAGCGACGCCCGTGGAAGGCCCATCGTGGATCGGCGCCCGCAGGAGGCCCATCATGGAGCCATGCCCGAAGGAGACACGGTCTGGCAGACCGCCCACCGCCTGCACGCGGCGCTGGCCGGCCGCGTGCTGACCCGGTCCGATCTGCGGGTGCCCCGCTTCGCCACCGCCGACCTCACCGGACGCCCCGTCCTGGACGTGACGCCACGCGGCAAGCACCTCCTGGCCCGGATCGACGGCGGACTCACCCTCCATTCCCATCTCCGGATGGAGGGCGCCTGGCGAGTGTTCGCCACCGGTGAGCGCTGGAGCGGGGGCCCCGCCCATCAGATCCGGGCGATCCTCGCCAATGCCGAGCACACCGCCGTCGGCTACCGCCTCCCGGTCCTGGAGCTGATCCGTACGGCCGAGGAGCAGGACGTGGTCGGCCACCTGGGCCCGGACCTGCTCGGCCCGGACTGGGATCCGGCGGAGGCCGTCCGCCGCCTCACGGCCGACCCGGAGCGCTCCCTCGGCGAGGCCCTCCTCGACCAGCGGAACCTCGCGGGCATCGGCAACGTGTACAAGTCCGAGCTGGCGTTCCTCGCCGCCGTGACACCCTGGCTCCCGATCGGTGCGCTCCCGCCCGGCATCCCCGAGCGCCTGGTCGCCACCGCGCACCGCCTCCTGGAGGCGAACAAGGACCGCCCGGACCGGCGCACCACCACGACCCGCCACCCCGCACAGCACCTCTATGTGTACGGCCGCGAGCACCGCCCCTGCCTGCGCTGCGGCACCGCCGTCCGCCGCGCCGAGCTCGGAGACCGCGTCACGTACTGGTGCCCGGGCTGCCAGCGGGGCCCCTCGGCCTGACCGCGAGCCGCGCCCGGTAAGTCACTCCACACCAATTGACGGACCGTCAGATCCGGTCGTACGGTCCGGTCATGGCCCTCACGGCGTACGACTTCACCGGACGCACCGCCTTCGTCACCGGAGCCGCGAGCGGCATCGGCCGCGCCACCGCCACGCTCCTGGCCCAGGCGGGCGCCACGGTCCACTGCGCGGACCGGGACGAACTCGGCCTCCACGAGACCGCGAAACTGGTATCCGAGCGCGGCGGCACCGCACACCTCCACGTACTCGACGTCACCGACCGCCGCGCACTCGCCGCGGCCGTCGCCGGCGCTGCCCCGCTCGACACGATGGTCGCCGTCGCCGGGATCATGCACACGAGCACCGTCCTGGAGACCCGCGACGAGGATCTGGACCGCGTCCTCGCGGTCAATTTCAAGGGCGTCCTGTACGCCTGCCAGGAGGCGGCCCGCTCGATGATCACGACCGGCACCCGCGGCTCGATCGTCACGATGGCCTCGGGCGCCATGGACACCGCGAGCCCCGGCCTGCTCTGCTACAGCGTCACCAAGGCCGCCGTCGTCCAGCTGACCAAGACGCTGGCCACCGAGGTCGGCCGGCACGGCATCCGGGTCAACGCGATCGCTCCGGGCTGGATCCGTACCCCCATGACCGACCGGCACGAGCCCGCGGCGCAGGAGCAGGCGGAGGCGGCCATGGCCCGTCGTTCCCCCCTGGGCCGGGTGGGCGAACCGCAGGACATCGCGCACGCGGTCCTCCACCTCGCGTCCGACGCCGCCGCCTTCACGACGGGTCAGATCCTCCGCCCCAACGGCGGCGTCGCGATGCCGTGGTGACCCGCGAGGCACCCCCCGTGCCCCGCACGCCCCGTCCGGCATCCCCCGCGCCCCGCACGCCCCGTCCGGAGCGCGCCGACCCCGCCCGGGTCCGGCCAGGCGTCCGGCCGCCCACGGCGGCGGACGCCGTCACGTGCACCGGCAGCAGGCTCAGCCCCCAGCCACCGGCCGCGACCGCCCCCTCCACCAGCCCCGCCTGATCGGGAACCAGTACCAGCCGCAGCACCGCCCACCACCACAGCCCGCCGGCCGCCAGGCCGCCCGCCACCCACCCGAGCGTCACCAGCGCAACCCGTCGCCGTACCATGGCCGCCTCCTGCGCTCGACGCTAGACCGGCCGTATCACCCGGCGGGAGGGCGCACGGGAGGCAGCCCCGGCGCACGAGCCGCACAGCGCGGGCGCCACGCTAGGCGCTCTCCGCCTGGAACATCCACGCATGCTTCTCGAGATCGGCCGTCAGGCCGATCAGTACGTCCTGGCTGACCGGGTCGGGATCACCGGTCTCCTGGATGCGCTCGCGCATCCCCACGATCACCGCGTCGAGCGCCTGGACCAGGATCGCCACCGCGTCCTTGTCCTTGATCCAGCCGTTCGCCACCTCGACCGCCCCCACCGCGCTCGTCGAGGCGACCGTCGCGGCTCGTCCGTCCGGGTTCACGCCGATCGCCGAGGCGCGCTCGGCGACGATGTCGGAGTGCTGACGGGCGGTGAGCACGACCTCGTCGAGCTGCAGATGGATCGACCGGAACCGGGGCCCCACCACGTTCCAGTGCACCTGCTTCGCGACCAGGGCCAGATCGACGAGGTCGACCAGCGCACCCTGCAGAGCGGAGCCGACCGTCTTCAGGTCGGCGTCGGACAGGGGGCTCTTGACGACAGACATACGGAATCTCCAACCAGTCGTACGTGCTCCCCACCATGCACGAACCACAAAGTCGGGGCATCTCGGAACAATCTGTGACCAGAGCCACAAAATGCCAAAGAATTACCTCTGAACCACCAAAAGAACGACGAAAGCCCCGACCGATGTCCACCAAGGACACCGACGGGGCTTCGCCCACTTCGGATCAGGCAGCGACGACGTCCACCGCTTCTGCGGGCGCCTTGATGGTCACCCGCTCGGTGGGCACACCTGCCACCGACGTCACCGACACCGAATTGAGCATCGGGCGTACCGGCGCCGGCACCGGTTCGCTCGCCGCTGCCGACTCGGCCAGTTCGGCCAGCGACAGCTCGTCGCTCACTTCACGCATGAGCTCGGACATCCGTACGTCAAGCGCGTCGCAGATCGCGGAGAGCAGCTCGGAGGAAGCCTCCTTCTGCCCCCGCTCCACCTCGGAGAGATAGCCGAGCGAAACTCGGGCGGACGAGGAGACTTCGCGCAGAGTACGGCCCTGGCGCTGGCGCTGCCGACGCAGCACGTCACCCAACAGGCGACGGAGCAGAATCATCGGTGGCTCCCTCCTCGGACCGCGTAGCCGCATCCTTCACGCCCCACCGTACCGCCTCGCGCTGCGGCCGTGCGGGGAGCGATGTCGTGTTCACTCAGGGCTGCAAACATCAATTCCCCCCGTTCTGTTCCGTATCCTGTGCCCGCCCATTTCCCGAGAGTTCGTCGCCGAGCAGGTCCAGCACGCTCCGGACGCTCTCTCTACGGATTTCCGCACGGTCGCCGTTCAACCGCAACGCGACGACTTTCCCGGCCCCCACGGGCCCCGCCACCGCCACGTACACCGTGCCGACGGGCTGGCCGTCCTGCGGATCCGGACCGGCGACACCGGTCGTCGCGAGGCCCCAGTCGGCGCCGAGCCTGACCCGCGCACCCACCGCCATCTGCAGTGCGACCTCGGGGTCCACCGCGCCGTGCTCACCGAGCAGGAACTCGTCGACACCCAGGAGATCCCTCTTCAGGGCCGTGGCGTAGGCGGTGACGGACCCGCGGAAGACCTTCGACGCTCCAGGCACGGAGGTGAGCTCCGCGGCCACCAGACCGCCCGTGAGGGACTCCGCGGCGGCGAGGCTCTGACCACGCTCCGCCAGCAGCTCCAGCACGCGGGCGGCCCGGTTCATCGCGCCGACCCCGCAGCGGGCCCTGCCGTCGGGGCGTCGCTCGTGGGCGCCCCGGAGGCCGTCGGCCCGTTCGCCGGCCCCGGCACGGGCTGCGCGGCGCTCTCGGCACCCTCACGACCCTCGGAGCCTCCGGAAGCCGCAACGGACCCGGTGGCCTCGGCAGCCGCCGCGGCACCACCCACAGCGCCCGCGGAGCCGCCCGCGGCACCATCGGAACGACGGGCCGCCCGCTCCTCCGCGAGCCCCCTGCGTCGCAGCACGATCGCCTGCCGGACGTAATCCAGACCGGTGACGACCGTCAGCACGACGGCCACCGCCATCACCCACCAGCGCAACGTCGCGAGTGGACCGGTCAGCACCAGCACGTACATTCCGACCGCCGTGCCCTGCGCCAAGGTCTTCATCTTGCCGCCGCGACTGGCCGGAATCACCCCGTGCCGGATCACCCAGAAGCGCATCAGCGTGATCCCGAGCTCTCGCGCGAGAATCACGACCGTCACCCACCACGGCAGGTCCCCGAGCGACGACAGACAGATGAGACCGGCCGCCATGATCGCCTTGTCGGCGATCGGGTCGGCGATCTTCCCGAAGTCCGTGACCAGGTTGTACGTCCGCGCAAGATGGCCGTCGAAGACGTCGGTGATCATGGCGACGGCGAAGGCGGCCCACGCCCAGGCACGCCAGACGGGGTCGTGCCCGCCGTCCTGGAGCAGCAGCACCACGAAGGCCGGCACGAGCACCAGCCGGACCATGGTGAGGATGTTGGCGATGTTCCACAGGCTGGCCTGATCGACCGCCGCGGAGCCCAGCTTGCCGCCGGGCGCGGGCCTACCGGTCCCGCCCGCCGCGGATGCCGGGACTCCGGTCATCTGCCCGCCTCCTCGAAACTCCCGGGGGTCTGGGGGTCGCTCCCCAGAGATCCGCAGTACTCGGCCACCAGGTCGACGCCTTCCGTCGCCACGACCTTCGCCACGACCATACGGCCAGGAGTCAGCTCCAGGCTCGCGGCGGAGTCCGCGGTGACGACGACCTGGCCGTCCGTCTCCGGCGCCTGGTGCGCCGCGCGGCCGATCACGCCGTCCTCCTCGTCGACCGATTCGACCAGTACTTCCAGGGTCTCTCCGATCCGCTCCTCCGCACGCTGGGCGGTGAGCTCCTCGGCGAGCCGGGAGAGGTGGGCGAGCCGCTCGTCGACGACCTCCTGGTCGAGCTTCTGCTCGTACGTGGCGGCTTCGGTGCCGTCCTCGTCGGAGTAGCCGAAGACGCCGATGGCGTCGAGCCGCGCGTGCGTGACGAAGCGTTCCAGCTCGGCGAAGTCCGCCTCGGTCTCGCCGGGGAAGCCGACGATGAAGTTCGACCGGGCACCGGCCAGCGGGGCCTTGCCGCGGATGGTCTCCAGGAGATCGAGGAAGCGGTCGGTGTCGCCGAAGCGGCGCATGGCCCGCAGCACGTCGGGGGCGCTGTGCTGGAAGGACAGGTCGAAGTACGGGGCGACCTTCTCGGTCGAGGTCAGGACGTCGATCAGGCCGGGCCGCATCTCGGCGGGCTGGAGGTAGCTGACCCGGATCCGCTCGATGCCGTCGACGGCGGCGAGCTCGGGCAGCAGGCTCTCCAGGAGGCGGATGTCGCCAAGGTCCTTGCCGTACGAGGTGTTGTTCTCGGAGACCAGCATGACCTCCTTCACCCCCTGCTCGGCGAGCCAGCGCGTCTCGTTGAGGACATCGGAGGGCCGACGCGAGACGAAGGAGCCGCGGAAGGACGGGATGGCGCAGAACGAGCACCGGCGGTCGCAGCCGGAGGCGAGCTTCACAGAGGCGACGGGGCTGCGGTCCAGGCGGCGGCGGAGCGGGGCACGCGGCCCGGAGGCAGGCGCGAGACCCTCGGGCAGGTCGGCCTGCCGCGCATGGAGCCGGTGTTGAACCCCTTGTCCGTCTCGCTGAGCAGCTGGGTGGTGACCCCGAA
>NZ_JBEZNQ010000065.1:0-44959 GCF_040653315.1 Streptomyces sp. NPDC047981
CCACTCCTCCTTGTCCGCCCCCGGGGCCCTGCCGGGGGCCCCCACCCCCCCGCGGCCCCCCCCCCCCCCCGGGGGGGGCCCCCCCCTTCTGTTCGCCCGTGTACGGGCGACGCGCGCGCCCGTACACGGGTGGGAGCCGCCCGAGCTACACGAGCGCGCTGCCCGGCAGCTCGACCTTCGCGCCCAGCTCGACGAGCTTCTCCATGCTGTGCCTGCACGGGGGACGACCCCCGGACCCCCAGCAGGGGGCCGGCGGGAGCCAGGAGCCCGTGTCGTGGAGCGTCACACCAGCGCGCTGCCCGGGAGCTCGACCTTCGCGCCCAGCTCGACGAGCTTCTCCATGAAGTTCTCGTAGCCGCGGTTGATCAGGTCGATGCCGTGGACCCGGGACGTGCCCTGGGCCGCGAGGGCCGCGATCAGGTACGAGAAGCCGCCGCGGAGGTCCGGGATGACCAGGTCGGAGCCCTGGAGCTTCGTCGGGCCCGACACGACCGCCGAGTGCAGGAAGTTGCGCTGGCCGAAGCGGCAGTCCGAGCCGCCCAGGCACTCGCGGTACAGCTGGATGTGCGCGCCCATCTGGTTCAGGGCCGAGGTGAAGCCGAGCCGGGACTCGTACACCGTCTCGTGGACGATGGAGAGGCCCGCGGCCTGCGTCAGGGCCACCACCAGCGGCTGCTGCCAGTCGGTCTGGAAGCCGGGGTGCACGTCCGTCTCCAGGGCGATCGCGTTGAGCGAGCCGCCCGGGTGCCAGAAGCGGATGCCCTCGTCGTCGATCTCGAAGGCGCCACCCACCTTCCGGTAGGTGTTGAGGAAGGTCATCATCGACCGCTGCTGCGCGCCGCGGACGTAGATGTTGCCCTCGGTCGCCAGCGCCGCCGACGCCCAGGACGCCGCCTCCAGGCGGTCCGGGAGCGCGCGGTGGGTGTAGCCGTCGAGCTTGTCGACACCGGTGATCCGGATGGTCCGGTCGGTGTCCATGGAGATGATCGCGCCCATTTTCTGCAGGACGCAGATCAGGTCCTCGATCTCGGGCTCCACGGCCGCGTTGGAGAGCTCGGTGACGCCCTCCGCCAGGACGGCGGTCAGCAGCACCTGCTCGGTCGAGCCGACCGAGGGATACGGCAGCCGGATCTTGGTGCCGCGCAGCCGCTGCGGGGCCTCCAGGTACTGGCCGTCGTCCCGCTTCTCGATCGTCGCGCCGAACTGGCGCAGCACGTCGAAGTGGAAGTCGATCGGCCGGCCGCCGATGTCGCAGCCGCCCAGGCCCGGGATGAACGCGTGGCCGAGGCGGTGCAGGAGCGGGCCGCAGAAGAGGATCGGGATCCGCGACGAACCGGCGTGGGCATCGATGTCAGCCACGTTGGCGGACTCGACGTGCGTCGGGTCGAGGACGAGCTCGCCCGGCTCCTCGCCGGGGCGGACCGTCACTCCGTGCAGCTGGAGAAGCCCGCGGACCACGCGGACGTCACGGATGTCGGGCACATTGCGCAGCCGGCTCGGCCCGCTGCCGAGCAGGGCGGCGACCATCGCCTTGGGCACGAGGTTCTTCGCGCCGCGGACGCGGATCTCGCCCTCAAGCGGGGTTCCGCCGTGGACAAGCAGTACATCGTCTGTGCCGGTCATGAATCTCGCGTTCCGGAGAGGTCGGGCAAGGGGCCAGGGAAAAGGGTAAGGCTCGTGTACCCCCGTCTTGGAAGCCCAAGGGGGCCTCGCAGATGTAATGAATACGGCACAACACGCTCCGTTCACACGATCTTGCGGAGCGTCACCGTCCGTTTGTGTCCGTACGGGGTTTCGGCGACCCCTCTGAACTGCGAGGCTCGCCGGTCTGTCCGCAGTGCGCCCTTCGGCCCCCGCGGAGCCGGAAGATGCGGGATCATGTGTCGCATGACCGAGGTGTCCTCGCTCACAGGACGGCTGCTCGTCGCCACCCCCGCCCTGGCCGACCCCAACTTCGACCGTGCGGTGGTGCTCCTCCTCGACCACGACGACGAGGGCTCCCTCGGCGTGGTCCTGAACAGACCGACGCCGGTCACCGTCGGCGACATCCTCGCCCCCTGGGCCGACCTCGCGGGTGAACCGGGCGTGGTCTTCCAGGGCGGTCCCGTCTCCCTGGACGCGGCGCTCGGCGTGGCGGTGATCCCCGGCGACGAGGGCCCGCTCGGCTGGCGCCGGGTGTTCGGCGCGATCGGGCTGGTCGACCTGGAGACCCCGCCCGAACTCCTCGGCCCGGCCCTCGGCTCCCTGCGGATCTTCGCCGGCTACGCGGGCTGGGGCCCGGGCCAGCTGGAGACGGAGCTGGGCGACGGCGCCTGGTACGTCGTCGAGTCCGAACCCGGCGACGTCTCCTCCCCGCGCCCGGAATCCCTCTGGCGCGAGGTCCTCCGCCGCCAGCGCAGCGACCTCGCGATCGTGGCGACGTACCCGGACGACCCTTCGCTCAACTGACGGCGCAGCACGTGGTGGCGATGCGAACACGTGAGCGGGAAGTCGCTGGATGCGGGGTGCTTGAGCGAATCCGGACCAGGTGTGCGAGTCGCTGGATAGCGTGATCACCGATGAAGGTGACTGTGCAGGTCAAGCTGGAACCGACGCCCGAGCAGGCGTCGGCGCTCGCCGTGACGCTGAGTGCCTGCAATGACGCTGCCTCCTGGGTCGGCAAGATCGCTTTCGAGACGGGGGAGTTCAAGAACTTCTCGCTGCGCAAGCTTGTCTACGCGCAGGTCAAGGATCGGTGGGGGCTGGGAGCGCAGGCCGCGCAGCACGTCATCAAGAAGGTGTGCGACGCGTACGCGGCGCTGTGGGCGAACGCGCGGGCGGGCAACCTCGGGCATCAGGCATCACGGCGCTACCGTCAGGCCACGCAGCGTCCGATCCGCTTCCGCCTCGACGGGGCTCAGCCGTACGACGATCGCATGCTGTCCTGGCGTATCGACGCAGGCACTGTGTCCATCTGGACCATCAAGGGGCGGCTGAAGAACGTCGCGTTCTCGGGGAGCCCCGCACAGTTGCAGAAGCTGGCCCTACATCGTCGAGGCGAGTCGGACCTGCTCTGTCGGGACGGCTCCTGGTTCCTGGTCGCCACGTGTGACGTGCCCGAAGCGGAGCTCAACGATCAGCCGGACGACTTCCTCGGTGTGGACCTGGGGATCGTGAACATCGCCACCACCTCGGACGGCGAGGTCATGGCGGGGCGGCAGTTGAACCGCCTGCGTGCCCGCGATCGTCGGCTGAGGCGGAAGCTCCAGCAAAGGAACACGAAGTCTGCCAAGCGTCGAGCACGGCGTCGCCGGCGCAAGGAGGCGCGGCGAGCGAAGGACATCAACCACAAGATCGCGAAGAGGATCGTGACCGAGGCTGAACGCACCGGTCGTGGGATCGCCCTGGAGGACCTCACGGGCATCCGCGAGCGGGTACGGCTTCGCAAGCCCCAACGGGTCACCTTCCACTCCTGGTCCTTCGCTCAGCTCGAAGGGTTCATCGCGTACAAGGCCCGCCGTGCCGGAGTGCCCGTGGTGTACGTGGATCCGGCGTACACCTCTCGCACCTGTGCCGAGTGCGGCCATGTCGACAAGGCGAACCGGGTCTCCCAGGCCCGTTTCGCGTGCCGGTCCTGCGGATTCGTTGATCACGCGGATCGGAACGGCTCCCGCAACATCCGGGCCAGAGGCCTGGAGCTGTGGCGACGCGGGGCCCCATCAGCGGCCCCTGCCTCCTCAGGCCTGAGGGGAGCTGGACGCATGCGGCGTGTCGAACCGCTCGATGCCCGTCGTGCAAGCCCTGTCGCTTCCATGGCGGGCGGTTGATTACCCTTGGGTCCCATGAGCACTCTCGAGCCCGAGCGCGGGGCAGGTACGGGAACCCTCGTCGAGCCGACGCCGCAGGTGTCCCACGGTGACGGCGACCACGAGCGCTACGCCCATTACGTCCAGAAGGACAAGATCATGGCGAGCGCCCTCGACGGCACTCCCGTGGTGGCGCTGTGCGGGAAGGTCTGGGTTCCGGGGCGCGACCCCAAGAAGTACCCGGTCTGCCCCATGTGCAAGGAGATCTACGAGTCCATGGGCGCCGGCGGTGGCGACAAGGACAAGGGCGGCAAGGACAAGAAGTAGGCCTGCGGGACGGTCCTGGGGGGCCGTTCGCCGGGTTACGGGTCAGGTCGTCGGGACGGCCCCCGGTGCGCGCACTTCGGTGCGCGCGCCGGGGGCCGTTCGCGTGTCCGGGGGCTTGTGCGAGGGGGGCGCGCGTTGCACGGGGTGCGTCGGCCGGTCACAGAGTGGTTGAGACCACTTGTCCGGGAGTTGGTCCGCCCCTAACCTCACGCGTGTTGTGCAGCACGAAACGCCCGTTGCGTATGTTGCAACGCATTCGGAGGGGATCCGCCATGAAGCTTCCTGCTCGTTTCTCCGCCCCCGTCACCGCCCTCGTCCTCGCCGGACTCGTCGCCACCGGCTGCGCCCCGCAGACCTCCGACGGCAAGGCCGCGAGCGACGAGAAGAGCGGCACCCTGCGCGTCTGGCTCTTCCAGGAGGTCGACAACGCGCCCAAGAAGAAGGTCGTCGACGAGGCCGTCGCCGCCTTCGAACAGCGCAACAAGGGCGCGAAGGTGGAGGTCGAGTACATCCCCGTCGAGACCCGCGCCCAGCGCGTCAAGGCCGCCTTCAACGACCCGAAGTCCGCGCCCGACCTCATCGAGTACGGCAACACCGACACCGCCGGCTATGTGAAGGACGGCGGACTCGCCGACATCAGCGCCGAGTTCGGCGCCTGGGACCAGGCCAAGGACACCGACGCCACCGCCAGGGCCTCCGTCACCGTCGACGGCAAGGTCTACGGCGCGCCCCTCTTCGTCGGCGTCCGCGCGCTCTACTACCGCACCGACGTCTTCAAGGACCTCGGCCTCGCCGCCCCCAAGACCCAGGCCGAACTGATCGCGACCGCGAAGAAGGTGCGCAAGGCCAAGCCCGAGCTCTATGGGCTCGCCGTCGGCGGCGCCTACACCTACGGCGCCATGCCGTTCATCTGGGCCAACGGCGGCGAACTCGCCACGCAGAACGGCACCGCGTACACCTCGGCCATCAACAGCGAGGCCGCCCGCACCGGCATCACCACCTACACCTCCCTCTTCGGCGACGACAACTGCCCGGCCGCCAAGTGCGCCCAGATGGGCGGCAACGCCACCGTCACCGCCTTCGCCTCCGGCAAGGCCGCCATGGCCATCGGCGGCGACTTCAGCCACGCCGCGATCGAGGCCGGCGCCGTCAAGGGCAAGTACGCCGTCGTCCCGCTGCCCGGCCTGACCCCCGGCTCCATCGCCCCGGCCTTCGCGGGCGGCAACAACATCGGCCTGATGAAGAGCAGTTCGCACCGCACCCTCGCCGTCGACCTGATGAAGTCGCTGACCGGCAAGGAGACCCAGGGCAAGCTCTTCGACGCGATGGGCTTCCTGCCCACCTACACCGACGTCCGGGCGAAGGCCGCCGAGAAGCAGCCCTTCGTGAAGCCCTTCATCGACACCCTCGGCGCCGGCGCGAAGTTCGTCCCCGCCTCGCCCGGCTGGGGCCAGATCGACGCCTCGCTGGTGCTGCCGACGATGTTCCAGGAGATCGTCAGCGGCCGTAAGGACGTGAAGACGGCCTCCGACGAGGCCGCGAAGAAGATGGACGCGGCGTTCGCGGCCGCGGGCTGACCGGCATGACCCTGACCACCGCACCCAAGACGCCCGGGGCGCCGACCGCGCCCGCCGTCCGCCCGCCCCGCCGCCCCCGGCACCCCAGGGGCGGCTCCGGCTGGACCCCCTGGCTCTATCTGCTCCCCGCCCTCGTCGTCCTCGGCGGGCTGCTGCTCTACCCCATCTACCAGCTCGGGCTCATCTCCTTCCTGGAGTACACCCAGGCCCAGGTCAGCGGCGGCGAGCCGACCTCCTTCCAGGGCTTCGGCAACTACGCCACCCTCTTCGGCGACCCGCAGTTCTGGCAGGTCCTCCTCGCCACCGTCCTCTTTGCCGCCGCCTGCGTCGTCACCACCCTCGCGGTGGGCTGCGCGCTCGCGGTGCTCCTGACCCGCGTACGGGCCGTGCCCCGGCTCGCGCTGATGCTCGCCGCACTCGGCGCCTGGGCCACCCCCGCCGTCACCGGCTCCACGGTCTGGGTCTTCCTCTTCGACCCCGACTTCGGCCCGGTCAACCGGCTGCTCGGGCTCGGCGACTTCTCCTGGACGTACGGGCGCTACAGCGCCTTCGCGCTCGTCCTCTTCGAGGTCGTCTGGTGCTCGTTCCCGTTCGTGATGGTCACCGTCTACGCGGGCATCAAGGCCATCCCCGGCGAGGTCCTGGAGGCCGCGGCCCTCGACGGCGCCTCGCAGTGGCGGATCTGGCGCTCGGTCACCGCGCCGATGCTCCGGCCGATCCTGGTCGTCGTCACGATCCAGTCGATCATCTGGGACTTCAAGGTCTTCACCCAGATCTACGTCATGACCAACGGCGGCGGCATCGCCGGCCAGAACCTCGTCCTCAACGTGTACGCGTACCAGAAGGCCTTCGCCTCCTCCCAGTACAGCCTGGGCTCGGCGATCGGCGTCGTCATGCTGCTGATCCTGCTCGCGGTGACGCTGGTGTACCTCCGACTGCTGCGCCGCCAGGGGGAAGAACTGTGAGCAGCCTTCGTACCCGGATCCCGATACGCCGGCCCGGGCGCCTCGCCGCCGAGGCGACCGCCCTGCTCGTCGCCGTCGTCGTCGCCTTCCCGCTGTACTGGATGGTCCTCTCGGCCTTCAAACCGGCCGGCGAGATCCAGTCGACCCGGCCGCGGCCGTGGACCCTCTCCCCGTCCCTCGACTCCTTCCGGCGCGTCTTCGAACAGCAGGACTTCGGCCGGTACTTCCTCAACTCCCTGACCGTCGCCTGCGCGGTCGTCCTCGCCTCCGCGCTCATCGCCTTCCTCGCGGCGACCGCCGTCACCCGGTTCCGGTTCCGCTTCCGCACCACGCTGCTGATCATGTTCCTCGTCGCGCAGATGGTGCCGATCGAGGCGCTGACCATCCCGCTCTTCTTCCTGATGCGGGACTTCGGGCAGCTCAACACGCTCGGCTCGCTGATCCTGCCGCACATCGCCTTCTCGCTGCCGTTCGCGATCTGGATGCTCCGCGGCTTCGTCAAGGCGGTGCCCGAAGCGCTGGAGGAACAGGCCGCGATCGACGGCGCGAGCCGTACCCGCTTCCTCTGGCAGATCCTCTTCCCGCTGGTCTTCCCGGGTCTCGTGGCGACGAGCGTCTTCTCGTTCATCTCCACCTGGAACGACTTCCTGTTCGCGAAGTCCTTCCTCATCAGCGACACCTCGCAGTCCACCCTCCCGATGGCGCTGCTCGTCTTCTTCAAGCCCGACGAGAACGACTGGGGAGGCATCATGGCGGGATCGACCGTGATGACCATCCCGGTGCTCGTCTTCTTCGTACTCGTACAGCGCCGCCTGGTCTCCGGACTCGGCGGGGCGGTGAAGGACTGACGTCATGACCGACTTCAAGGACCTCGTTCCGGCGCCCTCGAAGGTCGAGGGACCCCACAGCGACGCCCTGGTACTGGACTCCCGTACGTCCCTGACGGCCGCGCCCGGCACCGAGTCGACCGAGCGCTGGCTGCGCGCCGCCCTCGGCGCCGCCTTCGGCCTGCCGCTGCCGCCCGCGCCGGAGGGCTCCGCCGCCGGCCTGTCGCTGCGCGTCGACGACGCCCTGGGCCCGGAGGCGTCCCGGCTGACCGTGACGACGGACGGCGCCGAGATCGCGGGCGGCGACCCGGCCGGCGTCTTCTGGGGCGCCCAGACACTGCGTCAGCTCCTCGGCCCCGACGCCTTCCGCAGGGCCCCGCGCCCCGGCGCGGTCGCGTCCGTGAACACCCAGGTCGTCACCGACGCCCCCCGGTTCGGCTGGCGCGGGCTCATGCTCGACGTGTCCCGGCACTTCCTGCCCAAGGACGACATCCTGCGCCAGCTCGACCTGCTGGCCGCGCACAAGCTGAACGTCTTCCACTTCCACCTCACCGACGACCAGGGCTGGCGCGTCGAGATCAAGCGCCACCCGCGCCTCACCGAGGTCGGCGCCTGGCGGGCCCGTACGAAGTGGGGGCACCGGGCCTCCCCGCTCTGGAACGAGACCCCGCACGGCGGCTTCTACACCCAGGACGACATCCGCGAGATCGTCGCGTACGCCGCCGAGCGGCACATCACCGTCGTCCCCGAGATCGACATCCCCGGCCACTCCCAGGCCGCCATCGCCGCCTACCCCGAACTCGGCAACACCGACGTCGTCGACACGAGCGCGCTGACCGTCTGGGACACCTGGGGCGTCAACCCGAACGTCCTCGCCCCCACCGACGCCACCCTGCGCTTCTACGAGGGCGTCTTCGAGGAGATCCTCGACCTCTTCCCGTCCACCTTCGTCCACATCGGCGGCGACGAGTGCCCCAAGGACCAGTGGAAGGAGTCCGCGACGGCCCAGGCCCGCATCAAGGAGCTGGGCCTCGCCGACGAGGACGAGCTCCAGTCCTGGTTCATCCGCCACTTCGACCGCTGGCTCGCCGACCGGGGCCGCCGCCTCATCGGCTGGGACGAGATCCTGGAGGGCGGCCTCGCGCCCGGCGCCGCCGTCTCCTCCTGGCGCGGCTACGCGGGCGGCGTCACCGCCGCCGAGGCCGGCCACGACGTCGTCATGTGCCCCGAGCAGCAGGTGTACCTGGACCACCGTCAGGCGGCGGGCGAGGAAGAGCCGATGCCCATCGGTTACGTACGGACCCTGGAGGACGTCTATCGCTTCGAGCCCGTCCCGCCGGGCCTGAGCGCCGAGGCCGCCGCCCACGTCCTGGGCACCCAGGCCAACGTGTGGACCGAGGTCATGGAGAACCGCTCCCGGGTCGACTACCAGACCTTCCCGCGCCTCGCCGCCTTCGCCGAGGTCGCCTGGTCCGCCCTGCCCGCTCCGGCCGAGCGGGACTTCGCCGCCTTCGAGCGCCGGATGGCCGCCCACTACCGGCGCCTGGACGCCCTCGGCGTCGACTACCGGCCGCCCGGTGGACCCCACCCCTGGCAGCAGCGGCCCGGCGTCCTCGGCAGGCCCATCGAGGGGGCGCCCCCGAACGTGTGAGGCACCTCGCTTCCCCACGTCACCCAAGAGCGGCAAAACGGAAGTTAACGTCTCCCGTGGGGCTTCCTGGACGGAACCGTCCTTCGCGGACCCTCGCGTCGGACGGCTCGGAAGATGTGCCAGAGTTGCCACGATCAGCCTGTGAGCACGTACGGTACGGCCACACAGGCAGGGCAGCCGGGGACGAGTCGGGGACCGCCGGGGACACCGGGAAGGGGCAGCGGGTTGACCACGCACGCACCACAGACGGCGCAGTCCGTGACGCTGCCGGCCTCGCTCGACGAGGCCGTGGCGGCGCTCACCGCCATGCCCGCCGCCGTGCCCGTCGCGGGCGGCACGGACCTGATGGCCGCCGTCAACAAGGGGCAGCTCAGGCCGGCCGGCCTCGTCGGCCTCGGCCGGATCAACGAGATCCGCGGCTGGCAGTACCAGGACGGCCACGCCCTGCTCGGGGCCGGCCTCACCCACTCCCGGATGGGCCGCCCCGACTTCGCCGCCCTCATCCCCGCCCTCGCCGCGGCCGCGCGCGCCGCCGGGCCGCCCCAGATCCGCAACGCGGGCACGCTCGGCGGCAACATCGTCACCGCGGCGCCCACGGGCGACTCGCTGCCCGTCCTGGCGGCCCTGGAGGCGGACCTCGTCGTCCTCGGCCCGCTCGGCACGCGCGAGATCCCGGTCTCCCACCTGCTCGCCGGCCGCGACCTGCTGGCCCCCGGCGAGCTGGTCGCGTTCGTCCGCGTCCCCCTCCTGCACGCCCCGCAGGTCTTCCTCAAGGCCACCGGCCGCACCGGCCCGGCCCGCGCCACCGCCTCCGTCGCGGTCGTCCTCGACCCGGCGCGGCGCGGCGTGCGCTGCGCGGTCGGCGCGATCGCCCCGATGCCGCTGCGGCCCCTGGAGGCCGAGCACTGGATCGCCTCGCTGGTCGACTGGGACGGCGACCGGGGCCTCGCCCCGGAGGCGCTGACGGCCTTCGGCGAGTATGTGGCGGCGGCCTGCATCCCGGACCCGCCGGGCGAGGAGCAGCTGCCACCTGCGGTACTGCACCTGCGGCGCACGGTCGCCGCGCTGGCTCGACGGGCACTGGGGAGGGCGCTGTCGTGAGCAACGAACCGAACGAGAACCAGCACGGCAACGGCTACGCGGGCGGCTGGGAGCCGATCCCGCAGAGCGAGGGGTACGACGGCGACGCCACGGCCTTCGTCCACCTGCCCCCGGAGTTCATGCTCGACGGCGTCCCGCTGGAGGCCCCCGGCCACGGCTACGTACCGCCGATGATCGTGCCGCTGACCCCGCTCACCCCGGCTGCGGGGACGGACCCGGCGGCGACGGGCCAGTGGGTGGTGCACACGCCGACGGCGGCGGAGCACGTGGAGCCCCTGCCCGAGCACCTGGCCGAGCCCATGCCCGAGTCCCTGCCCGAGTCCCTGACCGAGCGGGACCCGCAGGCGACGGCCGAGTGGACGTTCCCGGACGCCGCGGCGGCGCCGACGCCGGGGGAGCCCGACCCGCATGCGACGGGCCAGTGGAACTTCACCGACTCCGGATCGACGGGCCAGTGGACGATCCCGGTCGTGGCGGAGGGCGCCGAAGCCTTCGAGGAGTCGGGCGAGTACACGACGTCGATGCTGGCGCAGTACGCGAGCAGCGCTCCGGCGACCCTGCCGGGCGGTGCTCCGGCGCCGTGGGCGGTGCAGCAGCCGGAGACGGCGGAGACGGCTCAGGCGCAGGCCGAGGAGGAGCCGGCGGCGGGGCCCGAGGACCTTCCGGTCGAGGAGCACCCGGCTGAGGAGCACCGGGCTGAGGAGCACGGGGCCGAGGCGCACGGGGCTGAGGAGCACGGGGCCGAGGAGCACGGGGCGGGGGACCATCCGCTCGACGACCGTCCGTTCGAAGAGCATCCGGGCGAGGAGCGGTCGGCAGGGGACCAGTCGGCCGGGGAACATCCGGCCGGGGAACATCCGGCCGGGGAGCATCCGGCCGGGGAGCATCCGGCTGAGGACCACCCGGCCGAGGAGCCCGTTCCCGCGCCTTCCACGGGCAGCAGCGCGGACAGCGACGAGCACCCGCACATCTCGTACGTCCTGCGGGTGAACGGCGCGGACCGGCCCGTGACGGAGTCGTGGATCGGCGAGTCGCTGCTCTACGTCCTGCGTGAGCGGCTCGGCCTCGCGGGTGCCAAGGACGGCTGCTCGCAGGGCGAGTGCGGCGCGTGCAACGTCCAGGTCGACGGCCGGCTCGTCGCGTCCTGCCTGGTGCCGGCGGCGACGGCGGCCGGCAGCGAGGTGCGTACGGTCGAGGGCCTGGCCACCGACGGCGAACCCTCGGACGTCCAGCGCGCCCTGGCGCGCTGCGGGGCCGTCCAGTGCGGGTACTGCGTACCGGGCATGGCCATGACCGTCCACGACCTGCTCGAGGGGAACCACGCTCCGACCGAGCTGGAGACCCGCCAGGCGCTCTGCGGCAACCTCTGCCGGTGCTCGGGCTACCGGGGCGTGCTCGACGCCGTGCGCGAGGTCGTCGCCGAGCGCGAGACGCAGGCGCAGGCACAGGCGGCGGCCTCGGCCTCGGCCTCGGCCTCGGCGTCGGACGAGGCGCGCATCCCGCACCAGATTCCCCACCCGCACGACGGAGGCATGGCGTGAGCAGCGACGCGACCACCGCGCCACCCACCCCCACGGTGGTCGATTCCCTCGAGCTGCCGGAGGAGGCGCCCCACGGCCTGGGCACCTCCCTCCCGTCGGCCGACGCGCGGGCGAAGGCGGAGGGCACCTTCCCGTACGCCTCCGACCTGTGGGCCGAGGGCCTGCTGTGGGCGGCGATCCTGCGCTCGCCGCACCCGCACGCGCGGATCGTCTCGATCGACACGAGCGCGGCGGCGGACCTGCCGGGCGTACGGGCCGTGGTCACCCACGCCGACGTGCCCGGGGACGCGACGTACGGCAGGACGGTCGCCGACCGCCCGGTCTTCGCCTCCGAGCTGGTCCGCCACCACGGTGAGGCGATCGCGGCCGTGGCCGCCGACCATCCGGACACGGCCCGGCTCGCGGCGGCGGCCATCGCCGTCGAGTACGAGGTCCTCGACCCGGTCACGGACCCGGAGAAGGCCTTCGCGGCCGAGGCGCTGCACCCCGACGGGAACCTGATCCGGCACATCCCGCTGCGGTTCGGGGACGCGGACGCGACCGGCGAGGTCGTGGTCGAGGGCCTGTACCGGATCGGACGGCAGGACCCGGCCCCCATCGGCGCGGAGGCCGGCCTCGCCGTGCCGCGCCCCGACGGCGGGGTCGAGATCTACACGGCCTCCACCGACCCGCACACCGACCGGGACCTCGCGGCGGCCTGCTTCGGCCTGGCGCCCGAGCAGGTCAAGGTGGTCGTGACGGGCGTTCCCGGGGCGACGGGCGACCGCGAGGACCCGGGCTTCCAGATCCCGCTGGGCCTCCTCGCCCTGCGCACGGGCTGCCCGGTCAAGCTCACCGCGACCCGCGAGGAGTCCTTCCTCGGGCACGCCCACCGCCACCCGACGCTGCTGCGCTACCGCCACCACGCGGACGCGGAGGGCCGGCTGGTGAAGGTGGAGGCGCAGATCCTGCTGGACGCCGGCGCGTACGCCGACGCGTCCGCGGAGTCGCTGGCGGCCGCGGTGTCGTTCGCCTGCGGCCCGTACGTCGTGCCGCACGCCTTCATCGAGGGCTGGGCGGTCCGTACGAACAACCCGCCGTCCGGCCATGTGCGGGGCGAGGGCGCGATGCAGGTGTGCGCGGCGTACGAGGCGCAGATGGACAAGCTGGCGGCGAAGCTGGGCGTGGACCCGGTGGACGTACGGCTGCGGAACGTCCTTGCGACGGGCGACATCCTGCCGACGGGCCAGACGGTGACGTGCCCGGCTCCGGTGGCGGAACTCCTCTCCTCGGTCCGTGACTTCCCCCTCCCGTCCCTCCCGATGGACACCCCGGAGGAGGACTGGCTGCTGCCGGGCGGACCGGAGGGCGCGGGCGAACCGGGCGCGGTGCGCCGGGGCGTGGGCTACGCCCTCGGCATGGTGCACATGCTGGGTGCGGAGGGCGCGGACGAGGTCTCGACGGCGACGGTGAAGGTCCAGGACGGCGTGGCGACGGTCATCTGCGCGGCCGTGGACACCGGTTCGGGCTTCGCGACCCTGGCACGCCAGATCGTCCAGGAGACGCTGGGCCTGGAAGAGGTCCACGTCGCCTCGGTGGACACCGACCAGCCGCCGGCGGGCCCGGCGACGCACGGCCGCCACACGTGGGTGTCGGGCGGCGCGGTCGAGCGCGCGGCGAAGATGGTCCGCACCCAACTGCTCCAGCCGCTGGCCCACAAGTTCGGCATGTCGACGGAGCTGCTGCAGATCACGGACGGCAAGATCACGTCGTACGACGGTGTCCTGTCGACCACGGTGACCGAGGCGATGGACGGCAAGGAGCTCTGGGCCACGGCCCAGTGCCGCCCCCACCCGACGGAGCCGCTGGACGAGTCCGGCCAGGGCGACGCGTTCGTGGGCCTGGCGTTCTGCGCGATCCGCGCGGTGGTGGACGTGGACATCGAGCTGGGCTCGGTACGGGTGGTGGAGATGGCGGTGGCCCAGGACGTGGGCCGCGTGCTCAACCCGGCCCAGCTGGCGGCCCGTATCGAGGCGGGCGTGACCCAGGGCGTGGGCGCGGCCCTCACGGAGAACCTCCGCACGGCCCGCGGCCTCCTGCGCCACCCGGACCTCACCGGCTACGCCCTGCCGACGGCCCTGGACGCCCCGGACATCCGGATCGTCAGGCTCGTCGAGGAACGCGACGTGGTGGCCCCCTTCGGCGCGAAGGCGGCGAGCGCGGTCCCGGTCGTCACCTCCCCGGCGGCGGTGGCCTCCGCGGTCCGCGCGGCCACGGGCCGCCCGATCAACCGCCTCCCGATCCGGCCCCAGGCGGCGGTGGGGGCGCCGAGCGCGTAGGGGACGTTTGCTGGCTGGAACCCGTCGCCGCCCACGAGCCGGACCCCGCCTCCTCGCTAGAGTGACGGGCCTTGTTCGTGTCAACGGGGGAGGCGCGTGTGTCGTTCGAGGCCGAGTGGAGCGGGCTCAAGAGGGCCGTGGCGGACCGCGATTCGCACATGCGACTCAATCAGCTGCCGTCCGAGAACGGCAGCGGCGGCCCCGCCGACCTCAGCGTCAACCAGGACGCCCTGGGGGCGATCGGCGGTGCGGCCTTCGCCCTGCACGGCCGGCTCGTGAAGGACGGCAACCACGCCCGGACGACCACCGAGGCCGCCGCGACCGGCATGTCGAGCACGGGCTTCCGCACGGGCGCCGCGCTGACCACGGTCCAGGAGACCTGGCGCTCCCAGCTGAACACGCTCCTGGACGCCTGCGCCCATATCTCCAACCACCTGGACCACAGCGCGGCGCAGCACGCGAAGGACGACGAGGACATCAGAGCCTCGCTGTCGGTCTCCGCGATCACCGGGTACTTCAAGTAGGCGGGCGGACATGCTGACGTTCGACCACGTCTACCGGGCCCCGCTCGCGAAGATGAAGGACGCCGCCGACGACTGGTCGGAGATGAAGGCCAAACTGGACAAGCTGTCCGAGGACGCCCGTACGACCATGGCGGCGAAGGCCAAGGACGACTACTGGCGCGGCCTGAACGCGGAGGTCACCAAGCCCTTCGTGGCGAAGACGGCCAAGGAGTTCGAGGACGCGGCGAAGGCGGCCGCCGGCATCCACAAGATCCTCGAGGACGCGTACCAGGCCTTCAAGAAGGCCCAGGACGAACTCAAGAAGATCGTGGAGACGGAGGCGCCGGCGCAGCGGATGGTCGTCATGGCGACCGGCAGGGTCGAGCCCCGGAACCCGGTGGCGGAGATGAAGGACCCCGACCTCCGTAACGACCCCGACTATCCCGACCTGGTCCGCAGGGAGGCTGAGGCGGTCCACGCCCTGCAGCGGCGGATCGACGCCGTCGTCGAGACCTGCGACGACGCCGACGTGGCGTGCGCCAACGCTCTGAAGGCCAACATCACCACCGACAAGCACGACTTCAGCGCACCTCGGTACACGAGCCTCGACGCCGAGGAGGCCCACCGCGCCCTCGACCTGGCCAGGAAGGGCCGAGAGCTCTCCCACGCGGAGCTGGAGCGTCTGAACGAGCTGCTCAAGGACAACGGCACGTCCAAGGAGTTCTCCAGGACCTTCTACAACGGACTCGGCCCGAAGGGCGCGTTGGAGTTCTTCGGCCAGCTGTCCTCCTCCACCTCCCAGTTCGGGAAACTGGACGAGCAGCGGCTGAAGGATGTGCAGGAACTCCAGCAGAATCTCGGCATCAATCTCGCGGCGGCCACCCAGGGTGGAGACAAGTGGACCGAGAGCTGGTCCGCCGAGATGCGCAAACTGGGCACCGAGCGCGTTCCGATGGCGAAGAACGACTACAACGCGCCATTCGGCTACCAGTTGCTCGGCGGCATCATGCGATCGGGCAACTACGAGCCGAAGTTCCTCAACCCGATCGCAGAACATATCGCTCAACTGCATCACGCGGACCCGAGAAGGTTCGCCGAGAACAAGACCTTCAGCGGGGCGCAGAACCCGTTCAACCCTTCCGGGGTGAACGGGTCCGGCTACGACCCGATGATCCCGATGCTGGAGGCCCTGGGGCACAGCCCGGAGGCCGCGAAGCTGTTCTTCTCGGACGAGCCGACGGCGTACAAAGAGGACGGCACCCCTGGTGGTGACCTCGACCTGGGTATGAACGCGGACGGCAAGCCCATCGAGAGCTATCTCGACTTCTTCGCGAACGAGAAGTACGAGGGTTTGCCGGACGTCGACGGGCGCCACCCGGACCAGGTGAAGGTATCGGCGGACTTCATGCCCGACGCCCTGGGGCACGCACTGGAGGCGGCGACACTCGGCCATGCCTGGGACGATCCGGACCCGAAGCTGGGTCGCGACGCGACCACGGCGGGCATCATGAAGGACGTCGTCTCCACCTACAGCGATGCGGGGCTGCTGAGCAAGCAGTCCGCGATGGCGGACAGCCTCGGAAACATGGGTGCGGGGTACGTCGACGACCTCAACTGGGCGCTTGCCGACAACGATGCGGGGAACGTCTACGCGCCGACCGGCAAGGGTGAGGGCGATCTCCTGGCGACTCACCCTGAATTCGGGCGCCGGAACGCGGTCGAGTTCCTGAGTGCACTGGGTCAGCATCCCGACGCCTATGCGACGATCTCCACGGCGGAAAGGATCTATGCCACCAGCGTATTGGAGGCACAGGTCGGCCCTGACGGCGACATCAACGAAGGGCGTGCTCAGGCTGCCGTCTACACCAGCGGAACCATGCAGGGGCTGTTGGACCAGTCGCGTGCGGATCAGGTCGAGGCTGGTGGCATGAAGGCGCATGAGGACTACGAGAAGGCTCAGGAGGCGAAGTCCGCCTGGATCGGGTTCGGGACGACCGCAGCTGTCGCGGCGGGCGTGGCGTTCCTTCCGGCGACCGCTGTGGCCGCGGGTGCTGCGGCCGTGATCGTCCCGCTCGCGATCGAGACCGGGACGGGGGCGGTCGAGACGCTTGCGGGGCAGGTGATCGGCGACTGGTCGGACAAGTCCGTCGATGAACACAAGGACGAGACCGAAGGGAAGATCCGCGAGGAGAAGACCTCCATCTACACCGCGGGCAGGTACAGCGCGGAGGCCCCTATGGACCGCTTCGTCATGTACCACCGTGATGAGGTTAGTGAGAAGTTC
The DNA here is from genome assembly GCF_040653315.1 of Streptomyces sp. NPDC047981. Taxonomy (NCBI): domain Bacteria; kingdom Bacillati; phylum Actinomycetota; class Actinomycetes; order Kitasatosporales; family Streptomycetaceae; genus Streptomyces; species Streptomyces sp. NPDC047981. The sequence continues at coordinate 16,880 of NZ_JBEZNQ010000065.1, forward strand.
AAGCAGGAGCTCATCGAGTCCTTGGGGAACGGTTACCTTCAGGGCAACGCCCGAGAGAACCAACAGGGCAATGACCCGGAGACCGGGTGACGGGGGTGGGGCGCATGAGGGCAAGGGGACGTGCGTCGGCTTCCACTGTGTTGGCGGCCTTCTTCCTGGCAGCATGCGGTGGTGGGGAAGCGCCGCCGAGGGTCACGGCTGAAGAGCAATGTGAGGGCGCGATCTCGCCGGGAGCGGCTGCTCGGGCGCTCGAAAAAGTTCTGAACACAAAGAAGTTCAGCGATGACACGGATACCTGGCTCACGCGGACCACGGAGCAGATCGCGACCGGCTACGAGGCTGGTGCCAGGCGAACGCTGAACGACCCTCGCTGCCTGGTGCAGGCCGATCCCGGAAGTGAGGATCTGGCCATCGAGTTCGGACTCTACGACCCGTCCGACTTGATGATGGGCAAGCGTATCGCCAATGCCCATCCGTACGAGATGGGCATCGACGCGCACGCTGGCTTCAGAAAGGCGTTCCTCTTCACCGAGTGTGTGAGTGCGCAGCTCAACTCCTCTCGGGAGCGCCCAGCTCGTATCCAGGGGAGCTTGGATGTGGGGCGCCCCGAGCCCGCCGACACGGTTGCCATCCGCGAGGCCAACCTCATCGTTCTCCATTCCGCTGCCCTTGCCGTGGTCAGGAAGCTGGGCTGTGAGAACGATGCGGGGTTGCCCGAAAAGCCGGTGATGAAGCCCCGTACGCCGCAGGGTGCGATGGACGGAAGGTGACGTGATGGCGGCTTCCCGTGCGCGGACGGGGTTCGCGCTCGCGCTTCTCGGTCTTTCGGCGGTGGCTTGTTCCTCCGGGAGCGACGACGGCTCTCCCGCCGGGGCGACGGCGTCGGAGGTGTGCGGCGGATTCGCGAAGGACGCCCCTTCAACGGCCGTGCTCAAGGCTGTGATGGACACCGATCGCTTCAGCAGCAGACTCTCCGAACCGGAGAAGGCGATCGAGAGTCTCCGCGCCGCTGCCCGCGAAGGTCGGAGCTCGGAGACCGGAAAGCCCCGTGCACAAGCCGTCCCGTACTGTTGGCTGCTGCCGGCCGAGGGAGGCGGGGAGGCGTCCCTTCGCGTCCTGCTCAGCCCGGAGTCCGGGATTCCCGAGCATGATCCCAGGTTCGGTGACGGCGTGACGTACTTCTCCTCCGGGGGAAGGGCCTACGCGTCCGACAACTCGGCCTCGGTCTTCTTCACCTGCCGCATGAAGGCTCCGGCGCACGAGATCGTGGTCCGGGCCGGCCTGGAGGCGCCGACAGGCGGGAAGCCTGGGGGAGATGACCCCCGAGTGCGGGTGATCACGCTGGCCAATGCCGCCGCTCGCGATGTCGCTGCCGAACTGGGCTGCGAGGGAAGCGGTTTGTCGTCCGGCGTTCCGCCGAAGTCCGGCGAATGAACGGCGGGGCCGTACGGCCGGGGCGGCGGGACGGCCCCGCGTGTCAGTCGCCGTCAGTCCCGTCGCCGTCAGTCCGTCGCCGGTTCCGTGGATCGGCCCGCCAGGGACAGTGTCAGGATCGAGACGCGGGTGATCAGGGCGGCCAGGAGGATCGGGGTGAGGCCGTTCACGTCGAGCATGCCGCTTTCGGTGCCCAGCCAGGACAGGAGCCACCAGATCAGGGCGTCCTGGAGGAAGCCGGCCGCTGCGAAGGCCAGGAGGGGGGCCGGGGGGACCGGGGCCGACGGGCCTATGTAGATGAGCTGGGTCAGGGTGGCGATCACCAGGCCGGTCAGGACCACGGCGAGGATCGCGTCCGCCGTGTCGCCGTTCAGCGTGATGCCCGGCAGCAGCGCGCAGGAGAGGCCGGCTCCGACGAGGGCGCCCAGGCGGCGCCGCGTGCCTGTGTCAGTCATGCCACGGACTCTGGCACAGGCCGGACGGGCTTGTGAAGATCTTGTGGAGGCCGTGATCGGAATCGAACCGACGTAACTCGCTTTGCAGGCGAGCGGACGACTTGGCCCTGACTCTGTGACAAACGCGCAGCTTAGAGAGCTGGCAGAGCCTGGGTCAACGCGTGAGTGGATCGCTATCAACTTGCCCAACGGAGCCGTACGGAGACGTGGACGGCCCTGAAACGAGCGGCCAATCTGGTCGTCTCACAGAGCGCGCGCCTGTCACATGGTCAACAGACTGTTGCCCTCCGGGGGGATAAGCCCCCACCCACTCACACGCGCCCACAACACGGCTCCCCGGACCTATCCCTGACCTACGCACGACACCAACCGGTGAGCGTCAGCGCCGCCGTGGAGCCATCTCGCCGGGCAACGTGTCCTTCCCTTCAACGGCCTTCCGCAGCCGAGCGCCAGCCGGAGTGAACGGCCTTGTCAGGGTCGCCGTCGGCCACTGCTCCCGGATGAACTTCCACGCCGCGGTCATGAGCCCCTTCCCCCGGAAGTGCGGGTGCAGCCATACCCACGTGACGGCCGCCAGGTGATCGCTCTCGGCCCTCCAGAACCCGTTGCCCGCCGGGATGACGCCCACAGCACCCACCACGGGACAGTGGGGGCTGTTCACCCAGTTCCGATACGGGATCAGGACCACGCTCATCGGGAATGTGTTGTCACCCGGCCTGGCCGAGTAGGGGTACCCATCGAACGGCGTCTCCCGTTTGAAGTACATGGCGAACTCCTCCGCCACGTCCCGCAACGCGCGGGGAGACTCGTCCGTCACCACCGGGTACGGCTGGTCCTCGTCGTAGAAACTCCAGAACCGCTCGTGAACCGGCACCACTCGAATCGAGGCCGTCTCCATCATGACTTCGATGTCCGCACCCAACGGCACCCCGCCTGTGGCGTCTGCGCGCCCGCTCATGCCCCGTACCTACCTCTCGACGGCTTTTGGGTTACTTGCCTTCGGGCTGGTCCCAGTGGTCCACGCAGATGGCGTGCCCGTCGAGGGCGCTCGCGGCCCGCACGTTCTTCCACTCACCCGAGGCGAACGCCAGCAGGATCAACGGGGCCTCCCCACTTGTCTTCCTGAGCACGAGGGCCCCGCTGCCCTGGATCTCCACCTCATCGGCGTGGGCGTGTACTACCTCCCCGCTGGTCAGGTCGATCCGCCAGTAGTACTGGCCGTACTTCGCGGAGTTGGGGTTCGCCATGTTCCACACCAGCCCTTCGCTCAGCGCATCCGCGCTCCTCCCCTGATCCTCTCAGCGATTCTGCGGCTTCAGTCCAACTTGCCGTGATTCAGGCAACCTTGGAGAAGTCCAGGGAGAGCGTCGTCGGCTTCTCCTTGCCCGCGTCGGCCTGGCCGGTGAATCGGAAGTACACGGTCGCCTCCTCGCCCATCATGTCGACATCCAGGCCCGCCACTTGGGCACGGTGGTCAAGCTCGTCCATGAACACCTCTATCGAGCAGGCGAAGTCTTCATTCTCGCGAGCAACCCACGTCCCTCCCCGCTTCCACTCATCCCACTTGCAGGCCGAGAACGGCGTCTCTCCGGTCTCCCAGATACGGTCATCGGTCAGCTTCTGAGCCATGGTTCACCCTCCAATTGACGCCGCTACCCGAGCCTTTCCCGAGCGCTTCCGGCGACGGCAGAACCATGGCCCTCCGGCCGCCCGTTGAGCAAGCCCAAGCCCAATACCCTCCGCGCATTTCTCCGTACGCCTGGTAATTGGGGCGTGCCACACAAACCCGTGAGCTGCGCATTGTCGCACCCGGGCATCAAACTGCCGGCTGTCGAATATCCCTCAAAGGGACTAACGCCAAATCGGGACATCTCCTCCGCGCTCCAACTCGCCTTGCCGCTCGCCGTCCCGCACTGGCACACTCCCGTCACCCACGCTCCCTGTCGCACGCTCCCCGCCTCAAGATCGAGAAGCGTGACAACAGCCCCAACTCACATGCGTGACAGACGCCTTTGTCACGTCACGCTGTCACGCCCATCGTGCGTGACAAATAGGCGTGACGTGACAGAGCGAGACAAGCACTGTCACGCATGTTTTCGCAGTTCAGATGCGTGACAGAGCGTTTGTCACGCTGTTCGAACGAGCGCTCACGTAAGTGAGCGCACTCGACATAGACAACACTGCCGATCAACAGCTAACGCGCACGCGTGCGCGACTGGAGAATTGGGCATCTCGATGTGACCTATATCACGCAGAAATCTATTTTCCGCCTGCCCGCGCTCACCTTTCAGTGCGGATTTCCGTGCGAATACATTGATGTCACGGAAATCCGAGAGAAACGGAAGAGGGTAATGGAGCGGAAGAATACCCGTCACGCCAAGTGCGAGCACCCTGACACTCGCGCCGGGCGATGGAAGTGCCGAGCGGCTCGGCTTCACGCCGAATGCAGCCACAAGCAGACCCCCTATCAATGGCGCAAGTGCGAGGACCAGGCTCGCGATGCGCAGAAGAAGCGCAGCGAGGGCTGATCATGTCCCACACCACTCCGAGTGACGACGACCTAGCTCCGAACCAGGCCACGTGGCTGGAGGAGTTCTCCGCACTACTTCCCTTCACTCACGAGGGGACGAGCTTCACCAGCCCGGAGCAACTCCTCCCGTTCATGCCCGAACCTCAGTGGGTGGCGAGAGAGGTCCGCGAGTGGTACTGCCGCGAGTTGGCAGCCTTCGAAGCTGACCGCAACCGGTTGGAGCAGGAGTTCAAGAACGACCCCCCGAACGCCATTGAGATGGCCATGGCGCAGGAGCTGTACGACTGGGAATTCCTGCCCGAGGTCGAGCTGTGGCGCCCAATCGACCCCGTCTACCTTGAGGGTGCACGCGACCACCAGGTTGTGCTGGTGCGTCCTTCTTCGTCGCTCATCCGAGAGGCCGCTCGTCGTCGCTCAGCTGATTGGTTTGATGACGACCAGAGCGATAGCGGCACAGGGATGCAGCTAGACGCCGGCGAGGTGCAGAACGCGGACAAGATCAGCCACCTGTTCTATAGCGGCGTCATGAACTCCATCTTCGGCGACCGATCGGCCGGTAAGACCTGGTTGGCCCTGGCCCTCGCCCGAGAGTTCATCGAGCGTGGCGAGCATGTGGCCTGGCTCAACTTCGAAGCCATGCTCGGCTCCACTCTCCGGGCACGACTGAGCGCGATGGGTGTGGACGAGGCAAGGGTCGCCACGTACTTCCACGCCTACGACCGTCCCGACGAAGCTCCGGCCACGCCCGAACTCTTCGGTCTGGTCGTCATTGATGCTGTGGATCCTTGCCTGTCCCACATGGGCCGGAACACGCACAACGACGGCTCCGCCGTGGATGAGATGGCCAAGCGGTACTTCTACCCGTACCAGGCGGTGAACCCGAGCGTCGTCGGCCTGACCATCGACCACATCGGTAACAGCAACGACAGGCGAGAGTCCGGCTCGCGTCGGAAGCAGCACTACACCCAGGGCGTGAAGTACCAGATGGTCTCTGAGCGGAAGGCGCGGAAGGGCACGAAGGGTTATGCGGCTCTGCTGCTCCGCAAGGACAACAGCGGTGAAGTGCCTTTCGATGACGGTGAGGAAGTCGCGTACGTCGTGCTGGACAGTACGCGCGACGTTGAGCGCATCGAGGTCCTAATCACCGCTCACGCACCCCTAAAGGCGAACGAGAGCGTCACGGAGCAGACGCAGCGCAAGAGCGCGCGCAATGACGCCCTCCAGCTAATTCGAGACGTGGGTGTGATCACGCGTGCCGAGTACCTAGCCAAGATGCAGGCGCTTGGGTACACCGGGCCTAACGCGAGGAAGCAGATCCAGCGGCTCAAGGATGTCCCTCTGATCGAGGTCGGTGGAGAAAAGTCAGAAGACTTCATCTCGTGGATTTCGGGTAATTGATAAACCGCAAAGGGAGTAATAGCGTGCTGAACACGTCAACTCACGTGCAAGGAGCGGGCCATGACCAGGACCATCGACTTCTCCAAGGTGCAAGACCGGCCGGACCCCCGTCTGCGGAAGAAGTCGCAGCCGCGACCGACCCTGGATTTCTCCAAGATCGAGGCGTCCGGCCGGGAGGCGTACCGCGCAGCCATGACCACTCGGACAGCCTGACTGCAGCGCTGGCCCGAATCGAACTCCGCCTGGACCAGGCACTGACTGAGACGAGGGCCAAGTGAACAACCATGTGACTCTGGAAGAGTTCGTTGCCGTCGTGACCGGAGACTCGGTACAGGACGTCGTGAGGGAGTCGAGGTGTGTGGCACTGCCCTTCGGCTGCGGCGAAAACCTCATGGAGGTCGTGTACACGTCTGAGGACGGCGATCCCGAGGAGGACGCGCTCTACTGGCTGATCTGGCAGATGACCGGTCTGTGTGGGGACTGCCAGGACGAGTACGAGGAGTTGGAGGACGAGGCTGTCGACGCCGTCACGCAAGCCGTCGACAAGTTCGAGCTCCGCCTAGAGATGGAAGCTAGCGTGATGAGGCTTCTATCCGAGCTGGAGCGCGACGACGACAGCGACTGAGCGCGCGTCGAACTCAGCGACTCAGCAGATGCGTTAGGGCGCTAGAACGCGCCTGTCAGGAGCCCAGACGCACTCGCCGGCGAGTACGTACGAGCGAGACGTGAGAGCGCCCGAGAAGCGCACACAGCGATCCCAGAGAAGAGCCCCGTCTCAAGGCAAGTGAGACGGGGCTCCGGTCTGGGAGGTTACGGGAAGATGCGGAAGCACAGCATGCCGGGCTTGCGGATGATCGAGTGCGCCAAGCCGTACATCGTGACGAACACCAGCAGCTGGGTTCGCATCACTTCGACCGAGACGCCGTGCCGGGCGCGTGTCTGTACCCCGGTCAGCTCATGCTCTAGTCCATCGACGTACGCGGCCCACTGGCTGTCGAGGTATCCCGGCTGTCTGACTGCCTCAGGCTTAGAGACGGCCGTCTGGTGCATCTCGATGGGATCAGGGAGTGCGACTGGCTCGGACTCTGCCTCAGGCAAAGGGGGCAGACCGCGCCCCTTGCGGCTCCGTGCTACCAGCTCGTCCTTACCTATAGAGGCCAAGCACAGAGCAGAATCCGTCTTCGTAAGGGCGTGGTCGCAGAAGGCGTGAGTTACATCGAGACCCATTCGTCGTTCACGCTGTTTCGCGGCCCTGGCCGCGCTCCGCCGCTCCCTGGTCACTGCGGACGGCGTTACGGGGAGCCATGACGTCCATCCGCGCCGGTCGGTCATCCTCGTTAACTGCCCAGCCGCGGTGAGCCGGTCCAGACATGCCAGGGCGGCCGCCGTGTCGAGTTCGAAGAAGTCGATGGCCACGCTCTTGAGGGTCTTGCCTCCACTCTTCTGGAGGGCGCGCAGCACTGGCGCCTCCGTGGCATGGTTCGACAGCGCCGAACTGTCGTCAACGTTGCCCATCGGCAACCACGGCCTTCATGAAGGCATGCCACATCGTGTCTGCGTGCGGCTGCCGTTGCTGGGTCCGCCGCTCAGTCGGCTTCTGCTCGGCCCTGAGTCGCCTACGAGCCTTGTTTCTCTTCTTGGCCATCACTCACCTGCCGGTGGTCCGGATCGATGAGAGGAGCACGGAACACCTCCCGCGGAATCGGTCTGTGATGAGGCCGAGCGCCTGTAGCGATCCACACCCACCGGCGCTACAGGTACTCGGCCTCTGTCCCGGACCGGCCATCCGGGAATTGGTGGCTGGTGTGGGGCAGGGGATAGTCCCGCGCGGGGTAAAGGAGGGTAGAAGAACCCCCGGGCCTGTCCCACACCAGCCGGTCTGTGTTGCCGCCTACGTAGTGGCGGTCACGTCGTAGCCGTCGTCGTCCAGGCTCGCGAGGAGGCGGTTCATGCCCTCGTGGTCGAGACGGCTCGGGCGCGCTGAGACCACGTCGGTCAGGAAGACGCGGCGAGAGGTCTTCTCTCGCCCCACGAAGCAGACTCGGCCTGCGTCGTGCAGTCGCGCCAGAGCGGCCTCGATGTCCGCTCCCTCGACAGCGGTGAACCCGCCGATCACGCGAGTCCAGTAGACCCCGCCGTCTTCCTTGCGGGACCGCTCGATGAAGCGGATGACCTGCTCGTCCAGGTCCAGCGCGGCATTCATGACGCCGCCGCAATCGCGGCCTTGACCCGGGTGACGACGGTGTTCTCGGGCTGGGCGGTCGCACTCGGGCTGGACGGCGAGACGATGACGCTGTCTGGGCCAGACGCGGTCGACGCTCCCGCCTTGGTGCGGCCGGTGTTGTAGAGGTCCAGGAACACCGCGCGGCGCCGGACAGTGCCCATCGCCATGAGGGAGTTGAAGTCCTGGAGGTCCATCGAGATGGTGGCCATTTGGGCCTGCCTTTCTACTGACGGCACGAAGACGTACCGGGTTCTACGCGGTCGGATAGGTGTGTGGTGCAGACGGCCGGCTGACGGCTCAGCCGTTGCTGGGCTCGACGAGTCCGAGAGCGACCAGGTCGTCGTACGAGGGCGGGGCCCAAGCAAGCCTGAGCTTGCGGACCGTCGAGTCGCCTCGTGCTCCGTCTGCGATCAGGTCGTTTACGGTCGTGCCGGGGGCGGGCTTGCCGTCGGGTCCGTACTTCACGCGAGACGGCGCGGTGAGCTCCTGGAGCTCCTGCCGTCGCTCGGCGCGGCCACTCTCCACCATCTGCTCGTGGGAGGCACGCTGCTCTTCCTCCCGCCGCTGGTCGGCATCTTCGCGGCCGATCTGCGCCCGAGCCTGAGCGCGGTCGATGCGTGCCGCTCGGGCCCTCTCGGCTACGCGAGCCTCGAACCGCGCCTTGGCCGCTTCGGCCTCACGCTCGTTGCGCACGCGGGTCTGGACTGCGCGCCGCTCGTCGGCGAGCGACGGCAGCCCGGCGCGGCGCCTGATCTCGATCGAGGCCGCATCGCCCTGAGGCTCCTCGTCCTGGATCTCGTTGTTCAGGATGTCGCCGCCTCGGAAGGCGGCCATGATCTCGTGAGTGCGCCTGTCTGCCATGGTCACTCCTCCTCGAATTCCGGGACGGCATCGCCGTATCCCTCACGTATGTTTTGGCGGTACCGCTCTGTCGCCTCGGGCCCGTAGAGGCCGCGATACTGGGGGCAGCTCTCAAGGCGAAGCCGGTGGATCCTCTCGGCCAGTTCGGGATCGAACTCTGGCTCCCACGGAGGGAGAGGCGGGGCCTGCTTCTTCTGCCGTGCGATACGAACCTCGTCCGCGTATTCCCTGCGCTGGCGAAGCTCATCGTCCGATAGCTTGCGTGACTTGCAAGGTCGGGGCTCGTATTCCTGCACCTGGGCCCCTTGTTTCTCGCGGCCGCGCCGGATCATTTCTGCCAGCTCCGTATCCGGCCTGTCTCTCTCCTGGAGAATTGGGTGATCCGGGTACTTCTCGCAGTTCGCCCCGTGAGCGGTACAGATTTCCATACCGGCCTGAGCGCGTCGGCGGGCTTCAGTGAGGGAGCGAAGGGGCATTACAGCTCACCGCCCCACACGCCGTCACGCTGGCTCGTGAAGACCTGTTCCATTTCCAGCGTGACTTTTGCGGGAACCTCAAGGCCAAGGAGCTTTGCCAGCTTCATGTTCAGATCCGCAATGGTGCGCACACAGGCGTTCCGCTCGGCTACTGTCTCGGCCTTTGCCAGATTCTTGTGAGCCTCGCGGACCATGTCGGAAAGCGACGACTCCCGGTCGATGCGCAGGTCGTCCGCAGACTCAGACGGCAGGTTCTTTCGGGCCCGAGCGATTCGGCGTTCCACCACATCCTTGGTCAGGCCCATGGCCCGGCCAATGGTGAGAGTTGAGTGGCCCTTCTTGTGGAGGGCGTAGACCTTCTCTGCCTCGACGTCCAGCTCGGCCGCGCTCAGGCTGCCTGCACCCAGCGGAGCGCCAGGCTTTCGGGGCTTTGGCCTACTTGGCTTCTTTTCAGCCACGGCTTTCCCTCCGTTCTGCCGCCCGGATTCCGTGCCAATGCCAACTGATTGGCATTTCAAAAGTCTCAGATGATTGACGAAATGGCAAGGAAGTGTATATGGCGCGCGAGCGTGGGTGATGCCGCAGAATGGCGGATATCGTGGCTCTATGGCGAAAACCAACGATGGCCTTCTGGGTGTGTTCCTTTTCGATGTTGATAGGTCTGCCGGGCCGGATGATTGTTGGCCTTGGATAGGTCACCGCACGGCCAAGGGATATGGCCAGTTTCAGATCGGCGGCAGGAAGAAGAGAGCCCACCGCTGGCTCGTGGAATGGGCCCTGGGTGATGTTCTGGAAGCGGATATCTTCGTGTGCCACACCTGCGACAATCCGCCGTGCTGCAACCCCAGCCACCTGTTCATCGGTGACGCCGAGGCCAACAACCGGGACAAGGCTGCGAAGGGCCGTCACCCTGGCGGCTTTCACGGCAACCAGAACCAGGCCAAGACCCACTGCCGTCGAGGCCATGAGTTCACCGCAGAGAATACGCGGATCGATCGGCGCGGCTATCGCGAGTGCCGGGCTTGTGAGCGCATCCGACATGGTCGGGCCGACGACTCGACGCGCACGACGTGAGCGAACGTCTCGCGCTCTCATGCGTGTTAGGGCTACAGAACAGTGCCTCTCGGCTCCCAGTAGAGCGAGCGCGACAGAAGACACGCACGCGCTCACCGATCTCGCCTAGCGAGCGCACAGCGTTTCGGCAGGTCAGCGAGTGCCGGCAAGCACACCGAGAAGCCCCTGACGCTGGGGGCATCAAGGGCTTCTCTGTTGGGTGTGGAACGTCAGGCGTCGTCGCCCTCTGCCGGAGCGGGAGTCTCGGCCTTCACCGGGGACTTCTTCGCAGCGGCAGGCTTGGCGGCGGCCTTCTTCGCTGCCGTCGGCTTCTCGGCCACTACCGCGAGACCGACCTCGCCAGCGGCACGAGCCTTGCGGCACGCAGCCCGCCCGGCCTTCGTGCGCGGGTGCTTGCAAGCGCTGTGGTCGAGGCGAACGGTGGCAGTGGGCGGCGTGGTCATCTGAACTCCTTGGGAGGGGCGTTGTCGTGCTGGCAGAACGAACGTAGGAAGCGAGAGCCAGCCGTCCGTAGGGAAGCGGCCGGATTCCATGGAGAGTCGTTATGGAGCGGTGGCCAGAGGTCACGGCCTCCACTGCTCTGACGTGCCGCCCGAGCATTGAGGGCAAGCGACCTTGAGCCTGAAGAGGCACGTGCCACACCCAGCGAAGCCGCCGCAGTCAGAGCACCAGATCAGCCGTGTGCCCACGCAGAGGCCACAGAGGGTGGATAAGTCGTTCAGCCACTCGATGAGGCCGGGAAGTCTGGAACCGTTGAGGCCGTACCCCGTTCGGCCACCCCGTTGGCCTTGCCGTCGTGTCGGGGCGGTCACGATGGCTCCGTCGCGGCCTCGAACACCTGGCGGAGAGCCTGGCTGATCGTGCACTCGGCCTCGTTGTTGCACTCCCAGCAGTCGGCCACGTGGAGGATCCACAGGCTTCGCGCGCCTACGGGGCTCAGGTGTTTGGGCGCACACGTGAGGCACGCGTACAGGCCCCAGCCCCGGCCGTCCGGGTGATCGATGCGCTGGATCAAGATCGGCTGATCAGTGATGGACTCGCAGTCCGAGCACATCCGGATGGGGTTGTTGCGCCGCCGAGGGTTTCTGCTCATGCCGTCGCCGCCCTGCGATCAGTGCCGTGGGTGGCGGCGAAGAAGGACGTTGCAGTCAGAGACCGTGGACCAGTCGTTGCGCTGGCGGGCGTAGCGACGCAAGTCGGCCAACTCGGCACACCCGGCGCACTTGTCGACGGGATCGGGCTCTCGATCGTGCGTCCCGTATGCCGGGGGATTCGTGGACGTGCTCGCCTTGGCCATGCCAGCTCCTCGCGTCGTCTCCGTGACGACAACGCTAGGAAGCTGGGGAGAGCCAGCCCAAGCGAGTTCTACGCAGTTGCACGCGAGTTCTCAGCCCAGCGCAGCGAGGGCATCCGCCACACATGCGCGAGCCTCAGAGCCGTACACGGCCATCTCTCGAAGGTCCCCGAAGGCCCTTACGTACATCGCCACTTCGCCCGGCGCCGTGAGCGTCACCTGAGCCGTCAGGAGTTCCACATGGACACGCTCGTCGTCGAAGATGTCGAAGGTCTCGACGGTCCACATGCCCCGCTCTCGGGCAGCGAACGGGATCACGCCGAGCGACACGGCGGGCAGCGACATGACCGACAGCAGGTGTCCGAGCTGACCGGCCATGCACTCGGCGTCTCCGAGCTGGTACCGCAGTACGGCCTCCTCGATGAGGAACACGAAACGGTGTCCCTGCTCGTGGAGCACGCGTGCTCGTGCCATGCGAGCGTCCACGGCTTCTGCCGTGTCCTTGGGCGCTCGGTGGAACCGCCCAACTGTGCTGAGCAGGGCGGATGCGTAGGCCGGCGTCTGGAACAGACCCGGTACGACGTGCGAGGCATACCCACGGTGGAGCTGCGTCCGCTCGTACAGCGGGACGCGGGACTCTTGCAGCCTTCGCAGGCCCGTGCGCTGGAGCCGTCGCCACTCCAGGTACATGGAGTCAGCGGAGCGAGAGGCGGCGATGATGTCCGGGGCTAGATCATCCGCACCACACCCAGCGCACCAAGCTCGGATGTCCGCATCGGACGGTGGGGTGATCGCGTTCTCGATGCGAGAGACCTTGGACTTGTTCCACCCGGCGTACGCCGCCAGCTCATGACCCTTGAGTCCAGAGTCCAGGCGGACCTCTCGCAGACGCGCGGCGACGTTCTTGCGCGCGGCCTCGACACTGGATGACTGGTAACTAGGCATGAGCTGGTGGCGAACCGCTGGAGCGGGTCAGACCGTGAACCTCTCGTGTGGTGTGGCGCGTTCCCAGACCGACTCGAACGCGTCGGCACAGAGCTTGATCACCTCTGGGTCGTCGTTCAGCTCGTGGCCCACGAACGCCCCGTTCCCGGCGAAGTGCCCGAAGCGGATCAGCCGGTCGTCGAAGAGCCAGTAGTCGGCACCAGGCAGTGCCAGCGTCGCAGCCTCAGGGCGGGGGAGCCAGCGGATCAGCTCCCCGGCCTCGACGTTCAGGAACGTGCTGGCGTGCTCGTATCGGATGTACTCGCTGACCGGCACGGACACGATGCGGGCACGGCGCATGACGACGCCACGGCTCGTGGCCTGGCGCACCAGGTCGAGCCAGTCACGGCTACGCTCGGCAGACGCGGGGCCGATCTCGCCCGTCTCCCGCCACTCGGCGAAGTCCTCGTCCTCCGAGGCTATGCCGTACCAGTCACGCAGCTCCAGGTGGACGGCCGACCGTTGGCACCCCGCGATCAGTTCACTGAACGGCGGCACGCTGCTCGGCTTCATCGCACGCCTTCCTGATCTGATCCACCATGCTCGCCGGGATGCGGAACACGCCCTCGGTCTCGGGGATGCTGCCCACCTTCAAGCATTCCGCTTCCGTCGCCTCGTCGGCCTTCCAGCCCTGGAGTACGAGATCCGCCGACTTCTCGTCCACCCACACACTCGGGCAGTTGTCGCCGTTGCTGTTCGGGTCCTTGCCGAAGAACTTTAGAGCCATGACCTTCACTCCTGACTAGTCAGTTGCGTTCGGTTGCATGAGCGTCGCCCGCCTGGCAGGACAGCGTCAAGACCGTCTCCGGACAGCCTGAGACGGCGGGCTGGACGGAGGGAGCACGCGCCCTACCAAAGGTCGCTACCCTCCTGGCAGCGGCGTCGTGCCGTGCGCGTGCTGGGGAGCATGTCGGTAAGGGTGGGGTGATCTGGTGCGTGTGCCGAGAGTTGGCGTGGCCCTCGTGATGGGACTGGTTCTGACAGGGTGCGCATCTCCGAGCGAGACCGCTGGCGCCGACGCTCGGCAGACTTGCGAGAATCTGGGCTATAACGACGCCTCCGAGTCGGCCGACGAGGACAGCTCGGGGAATGCGACCGATACCTGGAGCGCGGGGAAGTGGGCCGAGGTTGCGGAAGACCTCGACGAAGAAGTAAATCGTGCGGCGCGCGCAGCCCGAGCGGACCGGAGCTGGGACAGGCTCTCCAACGCCGTCACGGACTTTCAGCGGCTGACCGAGTTGAAGGCCACGATCGAGAACACGAGCCTGCCCCAGGCTGACCGCGATGCCGCCCAGGCCCAGCACGAGGCACTGAACGGGCCCGAGGTAGTACGGGCCATGGAGCAGGAGTGCCGGAAGGCACTGGCTGACTAGCACGGCGGGTGGGTGTGGAACGTAGGTGATGGATGTTCCACACCCCCCGCTCGCGTGTATGCCGGCGAGTGCTCAGCCGCAGGTCAGTACCGGTCGCCCAGTGAGTGGACCGCGTTCACTGCGCGCTGAGAGGCCATGTCCGCGCCGTACCTGCGGAGCATGGCGGGGGACTTCCATCCACGTACGGCCATGACGTTCTCGCCGGAGATTCCAGCGGTCAGCAGGTCGTCGGCCCAGGTGTGACAGAACGAGTGCGGAGACACCTCGGTCGGGTCGTAGCCCGCCTCGGCCGCGCGCTTCTTCACCATCCGGTACAGCGCCATGTACCGCAGAGGCCGACGTGATCGCGTGCCGAGCCATAGAAGAGGAGAGGCGTTGGGGTTCTCCGGGTTGCCCAGTACGTGATCCGTACGGACGCGCAGGTATCGAGTGAGCGCCTTCACTGTCTTGGGCTGCAAGGGGATGACCCGGCCGTCTGTGGAGTTGCGATCGCCCTTGAGCGGGACCACGACCAGGGTGTGCCCCGGCAAGTCGAGGTCCTGGACGCGCAGGTTCAGAAGCTCGTCCGAGCGCAGGCCCTCGGTGAGTACGCGGATCATCGCGTGATCGCGGACCGTCTGGAAGTCGCGGACCTTGGGTGAGCCGTTGCCGGTGATTTCCAGGCAGTCGTTCACGAACTCCTCGGACAGCGTCTTGGGCTTCCCGAGCTGCGGAGCTGCGTACCGGTGGAACTTCGGATCGAGGTATGGATTGAGGTGGTCGTACTCCTCAGCCATGTAGAGGAACAGCGCTCGGAGGTTCCGCTGCGTGGTGTTGACCCCACCCGTGTAGCCGCCATTGCCGTCCTGGCTCTTCGGTACGTCCTTGGTCTCGTACCACCAGCGAAAGAAGCGGTTGAGAAGCTGCACGTCACAGGCGGTGAAGGGACGTTCCACACCAGCCTGTGTCATCCACGCGGAGAGTGCTTTGCCCGCGTTCACGTAGGCGTTGATCGTCTTCCGCTGGAACGGTCGGCCGTGCTTGTTGGTCGTCGTCTCCAGATGCAAGCGCAGCTCAGCGAGCAGTGCGTGACGTACGTCCTCAGGCGACGTGAGCGCACGTACGGAGCTCTGTGAGTGCGCGTGTGTGCTCTCGCTCTCTGTCGGCGAGACGCTGCGCCTCTGCGCACGTAGCGCGCTCTTCCGTACTGGGCTTGGTGTGGAACGTTGCGGTCGTGCCATGGCCCGTGGCTCCTTGGGACAGAGGAGCTTGGGCAAGCGTTGTTAGTCCAAGCGACTTGCCTAGCTCCGTGTGGATAGGAGTCACAGAGCCAGGAAGCCATGTCGTCCGACCATAAGCGCAGGTCAGAGATCTTGTGGAGGCCGTGATCGGAATCGAACCGACGTAACTCGCTTTGCAGGCGAGCCCCTGAACCACTCGGGCACACGGCCGTGTTGTGCACGAGTACGACCGTAGGCGGGGCGGGGTGAGGGGCTCAAGGGATTCCGCTGGCGTGCAACATGACTGTCATGGCGCGTTCATGGTCGTAGGTCCAAGGGACCAGGGGAGTGCCTGCTCCGGACAGGGGTCATCCCGGGTCACGCCTCTTACTCTGGGAGCATGAGCGCCCTCGAACCCCGCGACGCAGACGTCGCACCCGCCACCGCCGTCCCCACCCCGGGCGGCGGCTCCGTGCTCGATCGGGAGCATCGGGCGCTCAGCGTCGGCATCGTCTCCGTCGTGCTGCTCATCGCCTTCGAGGCGACCGCCGTCGGGACCGCCATGCCGGTCGCGGCGCGCGAGCTGAACGGCATCGGGCTGTACGCCTTCGGCTTCTCCGCGTACTTCACCACCAGCCTCTTCGCCATGGTCCTCTCCGGGCAGTGGTCCGACCGCAGCGGGCCCCTCGCGCCGCTCACCGTCGGCATCAGCTCCTTCGCGGCCGGGCTCGTGCTCTCCGGGACCGCCGGGACGATGTGGCTGTTCATCCTCGGGCGGGCCGTGCAGGGGCTCGGCGGCGGGCTCGTCATCGTCGCGCTGTACGTGGTCGTGAGCCGCGCGTACGCGGAGGCGCTGCGGCCCGCCATCATGGCCGCCTTCGCCGCGAGCTGGGTCGTCCCCTCCGTCGTCGGACCGCTCGCCTCCGGGACCGTCACCGAGCACCTGGGGTGGCGGTGGGTCTTCCTGGGGATCCCCGTCCTCGTCGTCTTTCCGCTCGCTCTCGCTCTGCCCGCCATACGTCGTACCGCCTCCGGGCCCGCCGACCCCGCCGCGCCCCTCCCGCCGTACGACCGGCGGCGCATCCGGCTCGCGCTCGGCATCTCCGCCGGCGCCGGGCTCCTGCAGTACGCCGGCCAGGAGCTGCGCTGGCTCTCGCTGCTCCCGGCCGCGGCGGGCGCGGCGCTGCTCGTACCGGCCGTGCTCGGGCTGCTGCCGCACGGGACCTACCGGGCGGCCCGGGGCCTGCCGTCCGTGGTGCTGCTGCGCGGGATCGCGGCGGGGTCCTTCATCGCGGCGGAGTCCTTCGTACCGCTCATGCTCGTCACCCAGCGCGGCCTCAGCCCCACCCTTGCCGGTCTCTCGCTCGCCCTCGGCGGCCTGACCTGGGCGCTCGGTTCGTGGCTCCAGGCCCGGCCGTGGATGGAGCCGTACCGGGAGCGGTCGGTCGTCGTCGGCATGGTGCTCGTCGCGGCGGCCATCGCGACCGCGCCGACCGTCCTCGTCCCCTGGATGCCCGCCTGGATCGTCGCCCTCGCCTGGGCGTGGGGCTGCCTGGGCATGGGCCTGGTGATCTCCTCCACGAGCGTGCTGCTCCTGAAGCTCTCCGCGCCGGAGGAGGCGGGCGCGAACTCCGCCGCCCTCCAGATCTCGGACGGCCTCTCCAACGTGCTGCTGCTCGCGGCGGGCGGCGCGGCGTTCGCCGCACTGGGCGGGGGCGCGGTGGGACACGCGGTCACCACGGGCGGCGCCGGCCACCCCATGGCCTTCGCGGCCGTGTTCCTGCCGATGGCGGGGGTGGCGCTGGCGGGGGCGTGGGTCGCTACGCGGCTGAGGGTGTCGGAAAGGCGATGACACCGTGTGGTACCACGCGGTACCATGTGTGCATGGCTGGTCTCAACGTCAGGTTCACCGAGGAAGAGCTGGACGCGCTGCGTGAGCGCGCCGAGGCGGAGGGGCGCAGCATGCAGTCCTTTGCGCACGACGCCGTGATCCGGGCGATCAACGAGCACTCCCGGCTCTTCAACGAGGCGGCCGAGCACGTGCTGAAGGCCAGCGGGGAGCTGAACCGGAGGCTTGCGTGACGTACTACCTCACGCTGCCGGAGCTCCTGAACCTCGCCGAGCGCCTGGGCGCGAACGAGGTGCGTGACTACGGCCTCCTCGACTCCGCTCTGGCGCGCCCGCAGTCGAGCGTGTTCGGTCAGGACGCCTACCCCGACGTCTGGCAGAAGGCCGCGGCCCTGATGGAGTCCCTGGCCCGCAACCATGGCCTGGTGGACGGGAACAAGCGCATCGCCTGGTATGCCACCTGGGTGTTCCTGCACATCAATGGGCATCCACTGGACCCCGGCTTCAACGTCGACGAAGCTGAGGCGTTCGTCCTGGACGTGTGTCAAGGGGCACTGGACGTCCCCAAGATCGCCGCACAGCTGCCGACGTTCGCCCGCTGAGACGAGGCTGTGACGCTCGCCGCACCGGGCGAGGTCACGGCCTTGTCTGCCTCTGGGTGCTTCGGTCACACCGGTAAGGTGGCCCGGTTGTCATATCTGGACGAGCGTCGAACCGGAGACCGTGACTACCACCGCCACCTCCTCCCATCACCTCTCTCCCGCCTTCCCCGGCCGGGCCCCCTGGGGTACCGCGAACAAGCTGCGTGCCTGGCAGCAGGGCGCGATGGAGAAGTACATCCAGGAGCAGCCGCGCGACTTTCTCGCGGTCGCGACGCCCGGCGCAGGCAAGACCACCTTCGCGCTGACCCTCGCGTCCTGGCTGCTGCACCACCACGTCGTGCAGCAGGTCACGGTCGTCGCCCCCACCGAGCACCTGAAGAAGCAGTGGGCCGCGGCCGCCGCGCGGATAGGGATCAAGCTCGACCCCGACTACAGCGCCGGGCCGCTCAGCAAGGAGTACCACGGCGTCGCCATCACCTACGCCGGTGTCGGCGTGCGCCCCATGCTCCACCGCAACCGGTGCGAGCAGCGCAAGACCCTCGTCATCCTCGACGAGATCCACCACGCCGGTGACTCCAAGTCCTGGGGCGAGGCCTGCCTGGAGGCCTTCGACCCGGCGACCCGGCGCCTCGCGCTGACCGGTACGCCCTTCCGGTCCGACACCAACCCCATCCCCTTCGTCACGTACGAGGAGGGGAACGACGGCATCCGGCGGTCCTCCGCCGACTACACCTACGGATACGGGAACGCCCTCGGCGACGGGGTCGTCCGGCCCGTCATCTTCCTCTCCTACAGCGGCAACATGCGCTGGCGCACCAAGGCCGGTGACGAGATCGCCGCCCGCCTCGGCGAGCCCATGACCAAGGACGCCATCTCCCAGGCCTGGCGCACCGCCCTCGACCCGCGCGGCGACTGGATGCCGAACGTCCTGCGCGCGGCCGACCAGCGGCTGACGGAGGTAAGGAAGGGCATCCCCGACGCCGGCGGCCTCGTCATCGCCTCCGACCAGGACTCCGCCCGCGCCTACGCCAAGCTGATCCGCGAGATCACCGGCACCAAGGCCACCGTCGTCCTCTCCGACGAGGCCGCCGCCTCCAAGCGGATCGACGAGTTCAGCGAGAACAACGAGCGCTGGATGGTCGCCGTCCGCATGGTGTCCGAGGGCGTCGACGTCCCCCGGCTCGCGGTGGGTGTGTACGCGACGACGATCTCGACCCCGCTCTTCTTCGCCCAGGCCGTCGGACGCTTCGTACGTTCGCGCAGACGTGGCGAGACCGCCTCCGTGTTCCTTCCGACGATCCCGAACCTCCTCGGCTTCGCCAACGAGATGGAGGTCGAGCGCGACCACGTCCTCGACAAGCCGAAGAAGGACGGCGAGGAGGACCCGTACGCCGAGTCCGAGAAGGAGATGGCGGAGGCCGAGAAGCAGCAGGACGAGGACACCGGCGAGCAGGACATGCTGCCCTTCGAGGCGCTGGAGTCCGACGCCGTCTTCGACCGCGTCCTCTACGACGGCGCCGAGTTCGGCATGCAGGCCCACCCGGGCAGCGAGGAGGAGCAGGACTACCTCGGCATCCCGGGCCTGCTGGAGCCGGACCAGGTTCAGCTCCTGCTGCAGAAGCGGCAGGCCCGGCAGATCGCGCACAGCCGCAAGAAGCCCGACACCGAGGCCGATCTCCTCGAGCTGCCGGCCGAGCGGCGGCCCGTCGTCTCCCACAAGGAGCTCCTCGAGCTGCGGAAGCAGCTCAACACGATGGTCGGCGCGTACGTCCACCAGAGCGGCAAGCCCCACGGCGTGATCCACACCGAGCTGCGGCGCGTCTGCGGCGGCCCGCCGAGCGCCGAGGCCACGGCCGGGCAGCTCCGCGAGCGGATCAAGAAGGTGCAGGAGTGGGCCACCCGGATGCGGTGACCGCTGCGGCGTCCGCCTGAGTGGGTGGGGGCGTGGTGGCGGGGGCGTGGCCTCGTCGGGTCCGGTTCTGGTGGTGTTCCCGTATCTCCTCGCCGTCGCGTCCTGTCCGTACGTACGAGACGCGCGCCCGCACTCCCTTGGCCTGAATCGCACGCACGACAAAGCCGATCTTGTCCTCCGAAGTCCCCCGACGGGCCTACGTACGCCCCGAACCCGCCCTAGTCGGGGCGTCCGCGCCCGGATTCTGGACGAGGTCTTCCGCTGAGCGGAGTGGCTCGCTACTGTCCCCGCAATGCAAACGCCCCGTGGCAGCGCCGCCGCGGAGCGCAGCCGGTGCGCATGGCCTGCCGGCGGCCTCTGACGTGCGTCGCCGCGGGACCGGTGTCGCAGCTCTCGTTTGAAGGACCGCCGTCACTCACTCCGAAGGAGAGGGCGTCGTGACCGCGGAAACCTCCCAGACGCTCGACCGGGGCCTCAGGGTCCTCAAGCTGCTCGCCGACACCGACCACGGCCTGACCGTCACCGAGTTGTCCAACCGACTCGGGGTCAACAGGACCGTCGTCTACCGTCTGCTCGCCACACTCGAACAGCACGCCCTCGTCCGACGCGACCTCGGTGGTCGTGCCCGGGTGGGTCTCGGCGTGCTGCGGCTCGGCCGCCAGGTCCATCCGCTCGTACGCGAGGCAGCGCTGCCCGCGCTGCGTTCGCTGGCCGAGGACATAGGCGCCACCGCCCACCTCACCCTCGTCGACGGGGCGGAGGCGTTGGCGGTCGCCGTCGTCGAACCCACCTGGACCGACTACCACGTGGCCTACCGCGCGGGCTTCCGGCACCCGCTGGACCGGGGTGCGGCCGGCCGCGCCATCCTCGCGGCCCGGCAGGGCAGCCTCATCGAGCCCGGGTTCACGCTGACCCACGGCGAGCTGGAGGCGGGCGCGAGCGGGGCCGCGGCGCCGCTGGTCGGCATCACCGGCATCGAGGGCAGCGTGGGCGTCGTCATGCTCGCGGACGCGGTCCCCGAGCGCGTCGGCCCGCGCGTCGTCGACGCCGCCAGGGAAGTCGCCGACGCCTTGCGCTAGGGCACGTCCGCGCCCGCGCCCGGCGCGGTGAGGCGGGCGGGGTCGCCCTGCGGTGCCCCCGGGGCCCGCCTCCGCCGTCAGCCGCCCTCTCCGGCCACGAGCGTGCCGAGGGGCGTTCTGCGGTGTTCCACCGCGCGGCCCGCCCGCACCGTCGTGATCAGGCCCGCCCCGCGCAGCGCGGAGGCGTGGGCCGAGGCCGTGGCGTTGCTGATGCCCAGGCGGCGGGCCAGGGTCGTCGTCGTGTGGGCGTCGGCGAGGGCACGGAGGAGTTCCAGGCGGGTGCGGCCGAGGACCGCCGCGAGGGCCGCGTCCGTGCCGGGCGCCGCGTCCGGGGTGAGCGGCAGGCCCGGGCCCGCCGCGTACGTCACCACCACGGGCCGGTCCGGCAGGTTCTGGACCAGCGGCCCGCCCGTCCAGTGGAAGGTCGGCAGGAGGACGAGGCCCCGGCCGTCCAGCGCGATCTCCCGCGTGGCCGCCGCCCGCGGAGCCGGCCATTCCCAGGTCGCCTCCCGCACCCGCGTGCCCGGGACCAGATCCTGCAGGGCCCTGCCCACACCGTGTGCGGCGACGGCGAGCGCGTAGCGCGTGAACTCCGCCCGGTGCAGGTCCTGCACCAGCGGCCACGCCGGTGCCACGACCGCCTCGAAGGCAGCCTGGTGCGCGTGGCGCAGCACCCGCCGTGCGCCCGTCCCGCCGGCGTGGAGCTCGCGGATCCACCCCGGAGCCGGGCGGCCCGCGTGGACCCGTTCCAGCTCCGACCGCACCAGCTCCGGCCGGGCGGCCTCCACCAGGTCGAGGCCGTCGGCCAGGGTCTCCCCCAGAACGTCCAGGAACAGCGGAGGGTCGCCCGCCGGGACGAGCTCCCCGAGCGGTGCCGCGGAGTCGGGGAGGGAGCGCAGCACCCGACGTCGCCAGCGGCCGAAGAGCAGTTCCTCGCCGCCGCCGAACACCATCTGGAAGGCCGCGTACAGCTCCGGCAGCGGGGCCGGCCGCGCGGCGAACCGGACTCGGGCGAAGTCCTCCGCCGTGAAACGGATTCGGATCACCAACGCGCCATCACCACTGCATCACCGCCGCATCACGCCGCATCACCGCACAAGCCTTTCGGTCAGGGCCTCAACCTTCGCCCGGGGCGACCGCCCGGCGCCAGCCTCTCCGCATGACATCGCCACGAGTGACCCGAGCGACCCGAGCTACCCCAACGACCCGAGCGACCTCAAGTGCCCACGTGACCCGAAGGACCGTCACCCGCGCCGGACTGCTCGCCGCAGCCCTCGCCGCCCTCCCTCCGGCCGCCGCCCACGCAGCCGCCCCGCGCGACCTCGTCCTGCGGCTGCCCGCACCCACCGGCCCGTACCCCGTCGGCGCCACCACGCTCCACCTCGTCGATCCGTCCCGCAACGACCCCTGGGTGCCCGAGATCGGCGTACGGGAGGTCATGGTCACCGTCCGCCACCCCGCTCGTACCGTGCGCGGATACCCGCGCGCGCCGCAGCTGACCCCGGGCGAGGCCCCGGTCTTCGGCTTCCTCGCGCACGTCGTCCACGGGCTGCCGTCCGCCGGTGTCGACTGGGCCGCCACCCTCACCCACACCCACCCGGGCGCCCCCGTGGCGCCCGGCCGACGGCCCGTGCTGCTCTACAGCCCCGGAGGCGGCGAGGCCCGCACGATGGGCACCTTCCTCGCCGAGGAGCTGGCCAGCCACGGCTGGGTCGTCGTGAGTGTCGACCACCCCGGCGACGCCGGCCAGGTGGAGTTCCCGAGCGCGCGGCCGGGGCGCGGGAAGGTGCGGGAGACGGTGTTCGTCCGCCCGCCCGACGCCACGCAGTTCCGCACCATGATCGAGACCAGGCTCGCCGACCTACGGTTCGTCCTCGCCCGGCTCGGAACCCTGGAAGGACCGCTCGGACGCGCCCTCGACCTCGGGCGGGTCGGGATCTACGGGCACTCCGCCGGTGGCACGACGGCCGCGCAGGCCCTCCACGACGACCGGCGGATCGCCGCCGCCGTGAACCTGGAGGGCTATCTGGACCAGGTCGACGGCACGCTCTTCCCGGTGGCCAGCGACGGGGTCGACCGGCCGCTGCTCCTGCTCGGCACCGACGGCTTCCGTGACGCGCGGCTCGACCGCTCCTGGGGCGCGCTGCTCGCCCACCCGGGCCTGCGGATCCGCAGGCGGCAGCTCGACGACGCGAACCACCAGGTCTTCAGCGACCATGCCGCCCTCGTGCCCCAGCTCCGGGCCGCCGGTCTCGTGACCGAGGCCGACCGCGTCCGGCTGGTCGGCGCTGTCGGGGCGGGGGCAGCCGTGCGCGCGGTGCGTCGCCAGGTGCGGGGGTTCTTCGGGGGTCGGCTGCCGGTCGGGGCCGACCAGTAGATTGGGGGAGTGCTCACCAGTCTCTCGCGTCACCGTGCGCTCGCGCTCTGCGCCCTGCCCGTCGCCGCGCTCTTCGCCGTCGTCGGGCTCGCGCCGCTGCCGTTCGCCATCGCCTCGCCCGGAACCACCGCCGACGTGCTCGGCGCGGTCGACGGGCGGCCGGTGATCACGATCAGCGGCGCACCCGTGCAGGAGACCGAGGGCAAGCTCCTGATGACCACGATCGTGGCCACCGGGCCGAGCGTGGACAACGACTTCGCCGACATCGCGGACGCCTGGTTCCGGACCGACCAGGCCGTGCTGCCCCGCGACTCCGTCTACCCGCCCGGCAAGTCGGACGCCGAGGTAGAGAAGCACAACCTCGGTGAGATGAAGGAGTCGCAGGACGCCGCCACGGTGGCCGCCCTGAACTATCTGAAGCTCGACCCGAAGGACGTGAAGGTCACCCTCCACCTCGCCGACATCGGCGGGCCGAGCGCCGGCTTCATGTTCTCCCTGGGGATCGTCGACAAGCTCGACGCCCAGGCCGGCGGCCGGCTCACCGGCGGGCGGACCATCGCAGGTACGGGGACGATCGACCCGAAGGGCGGGGTCGGCGCCGTCGGCGGCGTCTCGCTCAAGACCCAGGCCGCGGCACGCGACGGGGCGAGCGTCTTCCTCGTACCGCAGGCGGAGTGCTCCGACGCGCAGGCCGAGCTGCCCAAGGGGATGCGGCTCGTCCCCGTCACCACGCTCAGCGAGGCGGTGGACTCGCTCCGGGCGCTGGAGCAGGGGCAGGACGCGAAGGTTCCGAGCTGCTGACCTCCTTCCCCTCCTCCTCCCGCGAGACCCGCTTCCCGGGCGGGGCCGGACGGGCGTCCATGCCGCGCCAGGACGGGAAGACCATCGGGGCGAGGGTGGCCAGGAAGTAGATCCCACCGAAGGCGACGAGCGCCGTCGTCAGCCCGGCCCCCTCGACCAGCTGTCCCGCCACCAGGCCGCCGAGCGGGGTGGCCAGGAGCACCGCGGCCGTGTTCACCCCGGAGACCCGGCTGCGCAGCTCGTCCGGGACCGTCTCGTACGCCACCGTCGCCAGGATCGGGTTGAGCACCCCCGCCCCGAAGCCGCCCGCCGCGAGGACCACGAGCAGTGGCGCCGTGGTGTCGGTGAGCGCGGCCGCGACGTACGGAGGGGCGCCGCACAGCAGGAAGCCCGCCGCGAAGACGGTGCGCCGCGGGAAACGGTGCCCCACCGCCCCGTAGAAGAGCGCGCCGAGCAGCGCGCAGCCGCCGAACACGGCGACCAGCAGGCCGAGGGCGGCCGGACCGCCGAGGTTCTCCCTGGCATGGACCGGAAGGAGCACCGAACTCCAGCCCTGGTTCAGGCCGTTGGTGACCATCACCATGACGAGGATGCCGAGGATCAGCCGGGAGCGCAGCACGAAGGTGTAGCCCTCCCGGAGGTCGGCGCGGTAGCCGGCCAGGGAGAACGGCGCCGGGGCGGACAGTGGATCGGCTTCCGGCACGCCCCGCAGCCCGACGAGGACCAGCAGGGCGGAGAGTCCGAAGGTGACGGCGTCGAGGTACAGGACGGCGTCGGCGCCCAGGAAGGCGACCAGCAGGCCCGCAAGGGCGGCGCCGGTCATCCGGGCGCCCCTGGACACGGCGTCGTAGAGGCTCGCGGCGCGGGTGAGCGGGGTCCCGGCGCGCCGGGCCAGGGTGGGGACGAGGACGGAGCGGGCGGTCTCGCCGGGCGCGTGGAAGAGGCCGGTCACGGCCATCAGTGCGCACAGCATCCAGAACTGGAGCAGGCCCGCCCGGTGCAGGAGCGGGATCGCGGCGAGCGCCAGCGCGCAGACGAGGTCGGAGGCGACGCTGATCCGCCGGCGCCCGATCCGGTCGATGACCGGGCCGCCGACGATCGCGGAGACGACGACGGGGACGGCCGCGCAGAACGCGACGAGACCCGCCTTGCCGGGGCTGCCCGTGGTGTCGAGCGCGAACCACGGGACGCCGATGAGGGTGAGCGAATTGCCGGTGATGGAGACGGCGTTGGCGACCAGGACGGTGGCCAGGGGCGCCCGGTCGGTCGTCGGGCCGGACGATTGCAGGTGCTCCCCCCGTCCGCTCACGCGGCGACGGTGGCTGCCGGGCGGACCGTGACCGGCCCGCCGCCGGGAACGGCGAGGCGGAGCCCCAACTCGACCAGGGTCCAGCCGAGTCGGGTGCGCATCGGGGTGCCCGGGAGGGCGTGCTTGCCGGATTCGGTAGCGGTGTCGTGGAGTTCGGCGGCTCGGAGGTCGTGGAGCAGGAGGTGGACGTCGGCGTGCATGGCTTCGTGATCCCTTCCGGCTGTGGGTGCGTGGGCCGCTGGTGTCAGTGCTCGGACTGCGGGAACGCGTGCAGATGCACGCGTACGCGACGGGCTTCCGGGTCCTCGGCGGCGGGGGAGGTGCGGTAGCTCTCGATGAGTGCGTGGAGCTTCTCGTCGAGTTCGCGCAGTACGGCGGGCGGGAGGCGCAGCGTGAAGTCGCTCATGTCGGAGGCGCCGAGCCACTCCTCGTCCCACTCGTGCCGGGTGCCGAGGTAGGTGTTCAGCTCCTGGGTGTGGATGGTCGCGATCTCGTGCAGGTAGACCGCCACCGCGCCCTGCACCTCGGGGTCCCGGTTCCGGTACAGCGACTCGTCGAACGTCGTGCCCTGCTGGGCGGACTTCCACCAGCGCTCCCGGCCCTTGCCCCGCGTCGGGTCGTCCTCGACGAAGCCGTGGGCGGCGAGCTGGCGCAGGTGGTAGCTGGTCGCTCCGCTGGACTCGCCCAGTCGTTCGGCCAGTTGAGAGGCGGTGGCGGAGCCGTGGGCGCGCAGGCTGCGCAGCAGCTGGATGCGCAGGGGGTGGGCGAGCCCCCGCAGGGAGCGGGGGTCGAGCGAACGGACGTCGAGCTTCTCGGGCTGGGGTGCGGGCTGCTGCTCGTCGGGCTGCTTCTTGGGCTCGGGCTCGGGCATGACATGAGCGTAGACATGCAAAGAAGTGGTTGCAAGGAGTTTTTGCAACCACTTCTTTGCAACCCTGCGGGGTGAGGTGAGCGGCCTACTCCGCCCCGTCCTCCGCCGCCTGCTCCACCAGCGGGATGATCCGCAGCGGCACCGGGTTCTCCATCACGATCGCCGTCGACGCCCGCACGATCCCCTCGAAGCCGACCACCCGGTCGATCACCCGCTGGAGGTCCGCGTTGGAGCGGGCGACCAGCCGGCAGAGCATGTCGCCGTGGCCGGTCGTCGTGTGCAGTTCGAGCACCTCGGGCACGGTCGCCAGGTGCCCCCGCACGTCCGCCCCCTGCCCCTGCTTGATCTCCAGGGTCGCGAACGCCGTCACCGGGTACCCCAGCGCCGCCGGGTCCACCTGGGGGCCGAAACCGCGGATCACCCCGTTCGCCTGGAGGCGGTCCATCCGCGCCTGTACGGTGCCGCGCGCCACCCCGAGCCGGCGTGAGGCCTCCAGGACCCCGATCCTCGGTTCGCGTGCGAGGAGCACGATCAGCCGGCCGTCCAGATGATCGATCGCCACGGCGACCTCCTCATGGTCATCCTGTACAACTCTTCCGCTCATACTGGCCCTGTGCTGTGCATATTGACCAGTGCTCCGGCGAACTATTGCGCAGCTTGCCGATCGGCGGGACTCTGCCCCCATGACTGAGACCATCGATCACACGCCCTCCACCGCGCGGCAGGCCGACCCCTTCCCCGTGAAGGGAATGGACGCGGTCGTCTTCGCCGTCGGCAACGCCAAGCAGGCCGCGCACTACTACTCGACCGCCTTCGGCATGAAGCTCGTCGCCTACTCCGGACCGGAGAACGGCAGCCGCGAGACCGCGAGTTACGTCCTGACGAACGGCGCCGCCCGCTTCGTGTTCACCTCCGTCATCAAGGTCTCCACCGACTGGGGCCGCTTCCTCGCCGAGCACGTCGCCGAGCACGGCGACGGCGTCGTCGACCTGGCGATCGAGGTGCCCGACGCCCGCGCCGCGTACGCCTACGCCGTCGAGCACGGCGCCACCGGCATCACCGAGCCGCACGAGGTCAAGGACGAGCACGGCACCGTCGTCCTCGCGGCCATCGCCACGTACGGCAAGACCCGCCACACCCTCGTCGAGCGCTCCGGCTACGACGGCCCCTACCTGCCGGGCTTCGTTGCCGCCGCCCCGATCGTCGAGCCGCCGGCCAAGCGCACCTTCCAGGCCATCGACCACTGCGTCGGCAACGTCGAGCTCGGCAAGATGAACGACTGGGTCGGCTTCTACAACAAGGTCATGGGCTTCACGAACATGAAGGAGTTCGTGGGCGACGACATCGCGACCGAGTACTCGGCGCTGATGTCCAAGGTCGTGGCCGACGGCACCCTCAAGGTGAAGTTCCCGATCAACGAGCCGGCGATCGCGAAGAAGAAGTCGCAGATCGACGAGTACCTGGAGTTCTACGGCGGCGCGGGCGTCCAGCACATCGCCCTGGCCACCAACGACATCGTCGCGACCGTGCGCTCCATGCGCGCCGCGGGCGTCCAGTTCCTCGACACCCCGGACTCGTACTACGACACCCTCGGCGAGTGGGCGGGCGAGACCCGCGTGCCCGTGGAGACCCTGCGCGAGCTGAAGATCCTCGTCGACCGCGACGAGGACGGCTACCTGCTGCAGATCTTCACCAAGCCGGTCCAGGACCGCCCGACCGTCTTCTTCGAGATGATCGAGCGCCACGGCTCCATGGGCTTCGGCAAGGGCAACTTCAAGGCCCTCTTCGAGGCGATCGAGCGCGAGCAGGAGAAGCGCGGCAACCTGTAGTTCCGCAGTTCCGCGAGAGCCGGCGGGCCGGGGACACCCCGCACCCCGCCGGCCTCTCTCACATGGAGAAGTGGCAGCAGTGCCGGCCGCGCGGCCGCAGGAAGACGTTCTGGGC
Source organism: Streptomyces sp. NPDC047981 (assembly GCF_040653315.1). Lineage (NCBI taxonomy): Bacteria > Bacillati > Actinomycetota > Actinomycetes > Kitasatosporales > Streptomycetaceae > Streptomyces > Streptomyces sp. NPDC047981. Next base: position 44,925 of record NZ_JBEZNQ010000065.1, read on the forward strand.
CGTCGACTGGGACTGCCCCACCGGCATCCCGATCC